>NZ_JBFUHV010000287.1:0-7137 GCF_056402215.1 Rhodococcus sp. P4_B6
CTTCAGCTCCGTCTCCCTCGACCCCGCCCTCGTCGCCTTCTTCGTCGGCCGGCATTCCACCACCTTCCCCAAGGTCGCCGCCTCCGGCCGCTTCTGCGCCAACATCCTCGCCGCCGACCAACACGAACTCGGCCGCGCCTTCGCCCGCAGCGGCACCGACAAATTCCACGGAATCGACTGGACCCCCGCCACCACCGGTTCTCCCCGCCTCACCGGCGCGCACGCCTGGATCGACTGCCACATCGACCTCGTCCAACCCGTCGGCGACCACGACCTCGTCGTCGGCCGTGTCGTCGAACTCGGCGCCACCGACACCCCCGACCCGCTGCTGTTCTACACGTCCACGTTCCACCAGCTCACCCCCGCGAGCCCGGCATGACTGCGGTCGAACCTATTCCCTGCGTCGTCCGCTGCGCCGACGCCGTCGTCCCCACCGATCACGGCGCGTTCACCGCGATCGCCTACCGCTCGGCCACCGGGATCGAGCACCTGGCCATGGTGTTCGGCGATCCGACCGTCGGCACCGCGCTGACCCGCGTCCACAGCGAGTGCCTCACCGGCGACGTCCTCGGATCGCGGCGATGCGACTGCGGCCCGCAACTGTCCGCCGCGCTGGAGCGTATCGCCGACGCCGGCGCCGGGGTGCTGCTGTACCTGCGGGGGCACGAAGGCCGCGGCATCGGGCTGGCCGCGAAGATCGCCGCGTACCAACTCCAGGACCGGTTGGGCCTCGACACCGTCGACGCCAACCTGCAACTCGGGTTGCCCGTCGACGCCCGCGACTACGCCGATGCCGCGGCCATTCTCCGCGACCTGCGCGTCGACCGCATCGATCTGCTCAGCAACAACCCGGCCAAGACCGCCGGGCTTGCCGCGGCCGGCATCACCGTCGCGGGCACCACGCCGCTCGAGATCGCGCCGAACGATCACAACACCCGGTATCTCGCATCGAAGCGGGATCGGCTCGGCCACAACCTCACCCACGCACATCTCGTCACCCGCCACTGACACGTCAGGAGAAACCATGGAACGCGTCCCGCTGAGTCACGTATTCGAGAAGCTGTCGGTGATGCATTCCACCCCGCACTGGGCGGAGGCATTCGACGACCTCACCGAGGTCCTCGGCCCCGCTGCGTTCAGCGACGGGCGTGCGTGGGCGAAGTTCACGACCCTGTGCCTGTCCGACGAGACGGACGTGCCGCCCTGGTGCCTGATGGGGAAGACGCACGACGTCACCGCGGCCGCGACGCTCGCACGGGACGCGGGATGGGATGTGGGCGAACCGACCGTCGGCGATCACGAGTGCCGTGTGATGCTTCGGTCACCCCACGGGCTGACCGTCATCGCCTATTCGCCGCTCACACCGTAGGTCCTCGCCGGAGCACGCACGCGGTCAGTGACGCCCGGTTCTTCAGACCGGTGGACTCGAAGATTCGGCTCACATACTTCTTGACGGTGAATTCGGACAGCGAGAGCACTCCGGCGATCTCGTTGTTGCTCAGACCGTCGCTCACCAATTCGGCCACCTGCATCTGGCGCGGGGTCAGGCTGCTCAGTTGGTCGACGGTTCCGTCGTCCCCCGCCAGCCGTATCGACCTGCTCTGGGCGCGGAGTTGGCGAGCAAGAAACTGCACTGCCAGAGTCTCACTCGCATCCCAGCTCCGTTCCCGATCGAACATGCCCACCAGAGCTTCGCCGTCGGCGAGCCGGAGGTGCAGCGCCGACGCCGTTCCCATCCCGTGCGGGTGCAGGTAGTCCTCGACGTAGGAGCGTTGCGGCGCGGGCAGCGCATGCAGGTGGTCCAGGGAAATGAACCCGGTATCGGTCAGCGAGCGGCGCGCCTCGGGGAGCGCGAAGATGTCCTTGTCGCGCCAGCGGGCGTGATACTCGTGCAGCAGCGGGGAGGCGGCACCCGTCAGCAGCGGAGCGGGGTCGGCGAAGATGTCGGCAAATGTCGGTCCGAAGAAGAACGTGACGTCGCGGACCCGGAACACCGTCGCAATGGATTCCACGACGGTCCGCTTGTAGTCGGCGGGGTCGTCGACGTCGCAGCACGATTCGAGGACCTCGAGGATGCCGTGCATCTGCGAGCGGGACAGCACGTCCCTCCAGGATCCGGTACCCATGTTCGCCTCCGATCCCCAGGTGAGTGGCAAAGCGTGCCCGACCACACTTTGCCACTCACGTCACCTCAGGCTGCGACGGTGGACCGGCGGGCAGCCGACTGCTGGACGTCCGGCGACGAGTACTTCCGCACGATCGCGACGAGGCACAGCAGCCCGACGGTTCCGGCGCCGGCGAGGAAGGCCCCGACCCGCCACGCGTTGGAGGCGTCGCCGTTGATGAGCAGCACCATGACCATCGGGGAGAAGCCACCGATGATGGCGGAGATCTGATAGCCGAGGGACGCTCCGGAGAATCGGATCTCGGGCGGGAACAGTTCCGCGAACAGCGTTCCCTGCGTTCCGGTCTGGAACGACATCACGATCACGGCGCCGAAGACGGCCAGCGCGAACGGCCACAGTTCGCCCTGGCTCGAGTGCCCGATCATCAGCCACATCGGAATTCCCCACAGCAGCATCCCGGCGGTGCCGATGCCGAAGATCAGCTTCCGGCCGTAGAGGTCGGAGAGGTATCCGGCCAACGGGACCAGCGGAATCATCAGGACGCAGGCGGCGAGGATGAACCCGAGGACGGTGGATCGTTCGATCCCCAGATAGGTGGTGGCGAACTGCACGGAGCCGGTGATCATCGTGTAGAAGAAGATGACGCCGATGGCGTTCGCTCCGGCTGCGGTGAGGACGGTGCCGGGGTTCTTGCGCAGCACCTGCAGGATCGGCGACTTTCGTGCCGCCGGCGCCTCGGCCAGCTTCTTCGACAGCTCCTGGAACTCGGGTGTCTCCTCCAGGTAGCGGTGGATCAGGAACGCGACCGGGAGCATCACGAGGCTGATCCAGAACGGGATGCGCCACGCCCAGGCGAGGAACGACTCGGAGTCGAATGCCGCTGTGATGGCGAGGAAGACGACGTTTCCGAGGACGACGCCGATGGGCACGCCGAGTTGCGCGAAGCTGCCGTAGAACCCGCGACGTCCCGCGGGGGCGTTTTCGGTGGCGAGGAGGACGGCGCCGCCCCATTGCGCCCCGACAGCGAGGCCCTGGCAGATCCGCAGGGTCACGAGAATCGTGGGCGCGAGCCAGACGAGCTGGGTGTTCGGCACGAGACCGATCAGTGAGGTGGCGACGGCCATCATCACGATGGCGGCGACGAGAACGGGTTTGCGGCCCACCTTGTCACCGAAGTGGCCGGCGAGCACACCGCCGATGGGCCGGGCGATGAACCCGACCGCCACGGTGGCGAATGAATTGAGGGCGGCGACGACCTGACTGTCGGTCGCGAAGAATGTGGTGTTGAAGACGAGTGCGGCCGCGGTGGCGTAGATGAAGAAGTCGTACCACTCGAGCGACGTCGAGATGGCGGCGGCGAAGGACGCGCGGGCCGCGCGCGGCTTCGGCGGGACCGCATGCGAGGCGGTGGGCATGGGGGTCTCCTGCTCAGTCTTGGGCAATGGAACCGAAAGTGTCTCGGAGGACGCGTTTGAGGATCTTGCCGCTCGGGTTCTTCGGTAGGGAGTCGGCGACGATCACGTATTTGGGCACTTTGTAGCCGGCGAGCCGGGCGCGGCAGTGCTCGACGACGTCTTTCTCGTCGAGTTCGACGCCGGCGGACGGAACCACGACGGCGGCGACCGCTTCGATCCACCGGGGGTGCGGCACCGCGAACACGGCGGCCTCACCGACGCCGTCGAGTTCGTACAGCGTTTCCTCGACCTCGCGGGTGGCGACGTTCTCGCCGCCGGTCTTGATCATGTCCTTCTTGCGGTCGACCACCCAGAGGTATCCGTCCTCGTCGAGGTAGCCGAGGTCGCCGGAGTGAAACCAGCCGCCCGCGAACGCTTCCGCGGTCTTCTCGGGTTGCCCGAGATAGCCGACGGTGGCGTGCGGGCTGCGGTGCACGATCTCGCCGACCTCGCCCGCGGGGAGCGGCAGGTTGCGGTCGTCCACGATCCGCGTCTCCACGTTGAGAGCGGGCTTCCCCGCCGAACCGCCGCGTGTCTCTTGATCTTCCGGCCCGAGAGCCGTCGCGAGCGACGCCATCTCCGTCTGCCCGTAGAAGTTCCACAACCGGATGCCCGGCAATCGGCGGTTCATCTCCCGCAGGATCTCCAGCGGCAGCGGCGACGCCCCGTAGTAGCCCTTGCGCAGCGACCGCAGGTCGGTGTGCTCGAAGTCGGGCGACTGCAGCAGCGAGATCCACACCGTCGGCGGGCAGAACAGGTTGGTCACCCGCTCGGTCTCGATGGTGCGCAGCAGCACCCGGGGGTCTGGTCCGTCAACGATGATGCTCGTCGCGCCGAGATAGATGTCGGTGCTGAGGAAGTTGTCGAGCTGGGCACAGTGGTACAGCGGCAGTGCGTGCACCTCCACGTCGTCGCTGCTCATACCGCCGGTGACGATGCAACTGATGTACTGCCACATCAGGGACCGGCTGGTGAGCATCGCGCCTTTCGGCCGTGATTCGGTGCCCGACGTGTACATGATGCGGACCACGTCGTCGTCCGGCACGAACACCTCGGGTGGCGAGGCGAATTCGCCGTCCGTCCAACCGGCCATCGAGACCCACCCGTCCGGAACCCCCGCCCCGGCCAGCGGGATCGCCGCCCGCACCCGGACGCTTCCCTTCGACTCCGTGAGCGCCGTCTCGGCGACGGGCACCAGCGCGTCCTCGACGACGAACGCGTCGGCGGCGCAGTCGTCGAGGATGTACCCGATCTCCCCGCCGGTGAGCATGAAGTTGATCGGGACGAGGACCACCCCGAGCCGGGCGGTCGCGAAGTTCAGCACCGGGTACTGCCAGCAGTTGTGCGACAGCAACGCCAGCCGGTCGCCCCGCGTCAGCCCCTCGGCGTGCAGGGCCGCCGCGACCCGGTCGATCACGGCGTCGAATTCGGCGAACGTGAGCCGGACGTCGCGGTGCACCACGGCGAGCTTGTGCGGGAAACGCGCCGCGGAACGACGTGGAATGTCGCCGATGCTCTGCTGCCGGGCGCGCGTCCTGTCCTCGGTCACCCGCGGACTTCTTTCAGGACCGGGGTGGCGGCGAACTCGGCGCGGGCGAGCGAGCGGCGGTGCACCTGGTCGGGGCCGTCGGCGATCTGCAGGAACCGGGCCTGCGCGTACAGGACCGGCAGGATCGTGTCCTGCGACAGGCCGGCGCCACCGAAGATCTGCATCGCGTCGTCGACGATCCGCTTGACGGTCAGCGGGACCATCACCTTGGCGGCGGCGATGTCGTGGCGGGCCGCCTTGGTGCCCTCGACGTCCATCCGCCAGGCGGCCCGCAGCACCAGCAGCCGGGCGGCGTCGAGGTGGATCCGGGCGTCCGCGACGGTCGCCTGCACGACGCCCTCGTCCGCGAGGGGCTTGCCGAACGCGACGCGGGCGCGGGCGCGTTCGGTCATCAGCGCGATGGCCCGTTCGGCCATCCCGATCAGTCGCATGCAGTGGTGGATGCGCCCCGGACCGAGCCGGGCCTGCGCGACGGCGAAGCCCTTGCCGCGCGGACCGAGGAGGTTCGCCTTGGGGACGCGGACCTTGTCGAAGACGACCTCGCCGTGGCCGCCTTCGTGGCGGTCGGCGAAACCGAGCACGGTGGTGGACCGGACGATGGTCAGGCCCGGCGTGTCCATCGGGACGAGAACGATGCTGTGCCGGTTGCCGATCGGGGCGCCGGGGTCGGTGACGCCCATGACCATCGCCACCCGGCAGTCGTCGCGCAGCGCCGCGGTGGACCACCACTTGCGTCCGGTCAGCACCCAGCTGTCGCCGTCGTCGGCGATCTCGAGGCGGACGTTGTTGGCGTCCGAGCTCGCGACGTCCGGTTCGGTCATCGAGAAGCACGAGCGGAATTCGCCGTCGAGCAGCGGGGCGAGCCATTGCTGCTTCTGCTCGTCGGTGCCGTAGAGGTGCAGCAGTTCCATGTTGCCGGTGTCCGGCGGGTTGCAGTTGACCGCCTCGGGGGCGATCAGCGGGCTCCAGCCGGTGAGTTCGGCGAGCGGCGCGTACTCGAGGTTGGTCAGGCCCGCGCCCTCGTGGGCGGGGAGGAAGAGGTTCCACAGGCCCTCGCGTTTGGCGGCGGCCTTCAGGTCGGCCACGATCGGCGGCGCACCCCAGTGGTCCGGTTTGGACGCGAGCTGTTCCTCGGCGATCGCCTCGGCGGGCAGCACCCGCTCCTGCATGAACTTCGTCAGCTTCGCCTGCAGTTCCACGACTTTCGGGCTGTACTCGAATTCCACTTCCGTGGCTCCAATCTGTTTCGGTGGTGCCGCGGTCAGCGGCGAAGCTCGGACACAGGCGACGCCGCGGCGAGGTCGAGCGCCCGCTGCAGCAGCGGGCCGACCATGTCGCCGACGTCGTCGAAACCCCCACCGACGGTGTCGCCCTGTGCGTGCCGGGCGTTGATGCCCTCGAGGATGACGGCGATCTTGAAGTCGGCGAACACCGTGTACCAGTCGATGTCAGGGATCTCGATGCCGCGCTGTGTGGCGTAGCGGTCGAGAAGTTCGGCGCGGGTGGGGAATCCGTCGAGTCGGGCGAGGCCCTTGGTCACCGGGTTGTCGACCGCTCCGGGCTGGTCCCAGAAGCTCAGCATGATCCCGACGTCGGCGAGGGTGTCGCCGAGGGTGGCCATTTCCCAGTCCAGGACGGCGACGATCTTCCCGGCGTCGCCGCGGGACGCGAGCACGTTGTCGAGTTTGACGTCGCCGTGGACGATGCCCGGGAAGTGTGAGGTGGGCAGCGCACGGCGCAGCTTGTCGAGCAGCACGGCCACCTCGGGGCGATCGGCGGCGCGCGAGGCCTCCCATTGCCGGGACCAGCGGTCGAGTTGGCGTTCCAGGTAGCCGTCGGGGCGTCCGAACGAGCCGAGCCCGACCGCGTCCGGGTCGACGTCGTGGAGTGCGGCCAGGGTGTCGGCCAGGTCCAGTCCGAGCCGGCGGCGCTCGCCGGGGGTGAGCGCGGACGCCTGCTCGACCGTCCCGACGGGCATGCCGTCCACCAGTTCCATGAGGTAGAACGA
>NZ_JBFUHV010000288.1:0-7087 GCF_056402215.1 Rhodococcus sp. P4_B6
GGTCGAGCGCGGCCAGCAACTCCGCGGGCCGGCGCGTGCTGATCAACCAATAGGGGGTCGGGTCCTCGGGGTCGTCGAGCACGATCAGTGCCATCGGCTTGACCCAGACCCGGTGTTGCACGAAGGCGGCGGGGTCGAGCTGACGGCCGAGCGCCGCACTCTTCGCCGAACCCGGTACCTCGGCGACCCGCGCGATGACGTCCACCGGCAGATGCGCCTGTCCGACGCGCAGGTGGACGCCGCTCGGTTCCTCGACGACTTCGACCCGCAGGCGGCTGAGCCAGACGAGCCCCCACACGGGCAGGGGCAGGAGCAGGACGTACGGCAGCCACGCGCGCAGGCCGGGCGCACCCATGTGCACCTCCGCGGCGAGCAGTCCGGCGACGAACAGGCCCACTGCCCACCACCAGACGGGCACCCACAGGCGCTCGGAGTACAGCACGGGCGAGGCGTTATCGGTGGGCGCGACTTCGGGCCGGGACGTTTCTGACACCCGACCAGGATAGTCGGTGTCTGAGAGTAGGCTCGGTGCACGTGAGCGACCTATCTCCCGGCCATTCTCCCGCCGCGACCCCCACCATTCCGCCCGTCGCCCTCCAGCGGCTGGACCCGGGCATTCCGGTTCCGCAGCGCGCGCACGACGGCGACGCAGGTGTCGACCTCTGCAGCACCACCGATGTGACCATCGAGCCGGGGCGCCGGGTCCTCGTCGGAACCGGCATCGCGGTCGCGTTGCCCCTGGGCACCGTCGGGCTGATCCACCCCCGATCCGGGCTGGCGGCCAAATCGGGATTGTCGGTGGTCAACACCCCCGGCACCATCGACGCGGGATACCGGGGCGAGATCAAGGTGTGCCTGATCAATCACGACCTCGAGACCCCGATCGAGATCCGGCGGGGCGACCGGATCGCCCAACTGCTCGTGCAGCGGGTCGAACTGGTGTCGTTCGTCGAGGTCGAGTCCCTCGACGGCACCACCCGCGGCAGCGACGGGCACGGGTCGAGTGGAGGCCACGCCAGCCTCGTCGGCAATGCCAGTGAAGGAGCCTGATCATGTTCGGACGTCGTAAGAAGGCGGAAGCCGAGGCCGACCGGCCCGATTTCTTCGAGGACGCGGAGACGGACGCCGCGGATGACGACGCCGACGCCGCGGACTACGAGGACGACTACGACGCCGTGACCGAGGTGGACGGCGGTCCGTACGACGCCGACGACCTCGAGTCGGGCGCCGACCTCACCGTCGGCGAGGTCGGGACCCGCCTCGACCTCGGTTCGGTCCTCGTGCCGATGCCGCAGGGCGCCCAGTTGCAGGTCGAGATGGCGCCCGACGGTTCGCCGCAGGCCGTGCATCTCGTCACCCAGCACGGACGCATCACGGTGGCCGCGTATGCGGCCCCGAAATCTCCCGGTCAGTGGCGCGAGGTCGCGGGTGACCTCGCCGAATCGTTGCGCAACGACAACGCGACGGTGAGCGTCGAGAGCGGACCGTGGGGACGTGAGGTGTTCGCCGTGACCCCGAACGCCGACCTGCGCTTCATCGGCGTCGACGGCTACCGGTGGATGGTGCGCTGCGTGGTCGCGGGACCGAGCGGTGGCAACACAACCGACTCGGAACTCGTCGCGACCGCCCGGGCGATCCTGCGTGACACCGTGGTGAAGCGGGGAAACGAGCCGAACCCGGTGCGGACCCCACTGCCGGTGGTGCTGCCCGACGCCCTCGCTCAGCAGCTGGCCGCCGCCCACCAGCAGCAGCTGGCGCAGCAGCAGGGAGGCGCCCCGCAGCAACCGGCTCCGCAGCAACCGGCGCAGCAACCGGCCCCGGGTTCGCAGGGCGAGCAGCAGCAGCCGCCGCAGGCCCCGGCCCAGCCGCAGCAGCGTCGCGGCGAATCGGGTTCGGCGATGCAGCAACTCGGTCGCTGAGCCCGCGTCCGGCTGGGGATTGCGGGGGGATTGCGGGGATGACGACGCTCAGGCCGTGTGCAGGATCGAGTCCAGCGCGCTGAGGCACGTGTAGCCGAGAACCGCCGGATCGGCGCCGATCTCGTCCAGTGTGACCGTGACGAGGCCCGCGTGCGGTAGTCGTTCGGACCAGGTGCGGGCGACCTCGAGGGGGTGCACGGCGTCGTCGGTCGCGGCGGCGATGCCCACCGGCGCCGTGATGCGCTCGAGGTCGTCGAGACCGGGCGCGTGATACTCCGACGCCTCGTCCAGTGCCGCGGGGAGGTGCGGCCACTGGGATCGCCAGGATTTCGCCAGTTCCCGGCCCAGCCACGGTGGGCTGGAGGCGATCATCTCGGCGGTGACCTGTTCGAGGCCGTCCGCCCGCAGCCGGGCGGCGGTGAACCGGGCGCTGGCGGCGGCGGGGGCGTCCGCGGCGGTCCCGGTCCACGCGGGCAGCGCCGCGAGTACCCCCGCGACACGATCGGGGTGTGATCCTGCCCACTGCAACGCCACCGCGGCGCCGATGGAGACCCCGCCGACGAGGATTCTTCCGTGCTGTGCGGCGGCGCCGTCGAGCGCGTCGAGGTAGCTGCCGACGACCCTCCGGGGATCGGGTTCGACTGCGACCGTACGCACTCCACGGCTGGTCAGGGGCTCGGTGAAGGCACGGGCGACGAAGTCCGCATCGGACCCCGTACCGGGGAGCACGACGGCCACGGACGGCCGGTCATCAGAGGGCATGAGTTGATCCTGCCTGGTGCGTCACAGCGGCCTCCCGGTGGTGTGGTTGCGGGGAACCAATGGGTCTACAGTGGCGAATACACAGCCCTACGAGCGGCGCGAAGATCTCGCGTCGCACATGCTCCAGGAGCGCGCAATGGCACCCGCCACGGCAGGATATTTTCGTCGGCTGACTCGAAGGCTCACCGAAGACCTCGAGCAGCTGGACGCCGAGGAAATGGCCGAGACGTCTCAGGCGTCCGGCGCACAACGTGCCTGCGACTGCAGCCGCGGCGAAGAGGTCACCATGCTGGGACGGCTCCGCAGTGTGGAAGCCTGTCCGAAGTCCGGAAACGCCAGCATCGAGGCGGAATTCTTCGACGGCACGGAACAGATCAAGTTGGTGTGGATCGGGCGGCGGCGAATTCCGGGTATCGAGCCGGGCAAGACGCTGCTCGTGCGTGGACGTGTCGGTGAACGCGACGGCCAGAAGGTGATCTTCAACCCGTATTACGAGCTGCGCGGCGACTCGTAGGGTCCGCCTTGTGTGGCACTCTCGTTGAGTGACCGAAACGAAGCAGCAATCCATACTCGACCAGCTCGGTGGTATCAGCGGGCTGATCTATTCGACCCTGCCCATCCTGGTCTTCGTTCCGGTCAACGCTGTATGGGGTCTGGGCCCGGCGATCTGGGCGGCCCTCGGCGTCGCCGTCGCGATTCTCGTCTGGCGTCTGGTCCGCCACAGCCCCATCCAGCCCGCGGTGTCCGGGTTCTTCGGCGTCGGTATCTCCGCGTTCATCGCCTACCGCACAGGCGATGCCAAGGGGTACTTCCTGTTCGGCATCTACACGAGCCTCGCGTACGGGGCGGTTTTCCTGGTCTCGATTCTGGTGCGCCGGCCGCTCGTCGGCCTGATCTGGGGCTTCCTCAACGGCCACGGCAATCTCTGGCGGCGCCATCGCGGCGCTGTGCGCGCCTACGACGTGGCCACCGCCGCCTGGGCGCTGGTGTTCGCGGCCCGATACCTCGTGYAGTCGCAACTCTATGATTCGGACCAGACCGGCTGGCTCGCGTTCGCCCGCATCGCGATGGGCTGGCCGCTGGCCGGATTGGCTCTCCTGGTGACGATCTGGGCCGTGCGCCGGGCCGACCGGATCGTCGAGCCGGGTCCGACCGAGGCCACGGGCGTACCGACCGACGACACGGAAGCGGGCGGCCCCCGGGAGGAAACCGACCGCCCCTGAGTGCGGTCCCTACCCGGGGCCGCCTGAGCGCTGACCGACTGTGCCGGAGAAGAATTCGGCGCTGCTCGCGCCGGGCGGCTACGAGAGCCCGACCGCCGCGCGCAGGTCGTCCTCGACGTCCACCGCGGCGACGAACAGCAGCTCGTCACCGCCCTCGAGCGGATCGTCCTGCTGCGGCACGATGACTCGTCCACCGCGCAGGATGGTGACCAGCGCGGCGTCGCGGGGCAATTGCAGCTTGCGGACGGGTTTCCCGGCGAGGGGCGTGTTGTCGGGCAGCGTGATCTCGACGAGGTTGGCCTGCCCCTGGCGCAGCGTCATCAGCCGCACGAGATCGCCTACCGACACCGCCTCCTCCACCAGCGAGGCGAGCATCCGAGGTGTGGACACGGCGACGTCGACGCCCCAGGACTCGTCGAACAACCACTCGTTGCGCGGATCGTTGACGCGGGCGACCACGCGGCTGACCCCGAACTCGGTCTTCGCGAGGAGGCTGAGGACGAGGTTGGCCTTGTCGTCACCGGTGGCCGCGATCACGACCTCGTAGGTTTCCAGGGAGGCCGTCTCGAGGCTGCTCAGCTCGCACGCGTCGGCGTGGACCCAGGTCGCCTCGGGCACCGACTCCTGCTCGACGTGCTCGAGTTTGCGCTCGATCAGCATGACGTCGTGTTCGCTGCGGACCAGTTCGCGCGCGATCGAGCGTCCGACTGCGCCGGCTCCTGCGATTGCGACTCTCATCGATTGCTTCCGTTCGGGTGGTCGATCGTGAACATTCTCACTGCCGTCTCAGCTCGCTGCCGTCTCAATTGTCCGAAGGCGGGGGATTGCCCGCGAGTGCCACGGCCTCGGCCACCGTTCCCGACACGGCCGCGATGTACACCTGGTCGTCGGCCTGGAACACCGTCTTGCGGTCCGGCAGGACGCCGGTGCCGAAGCGGATGATGAACGCGACCCGCGAATGGGTCGCCGCCTCCAGTTCGGCGACGGGCCTGCCGATCCAATCCTCGTGCAGGGACAACTCGGTGACCGCGACCGTTCCGGACGGGTCGCGCCACTTGGTGGTCTGGCTGTCGCGGGTGAGGGTGTGCAGGAACCGGTCCGTCGACCACGGGACGGTCGCGACGGTGGGGATCCCGAGCCGCTCGTACACGGCGGCACGCTTCGCGTCGTAGATCCGGGCGACGACGCGTTCCACACCGAACGTCTCGCGGGCGACCCGCGCGGAAATGATGTTGGAGTTGTCGCCCGACGACACGGCGGCGAACGCCTCCGCACGCTCGATACCGGCCTTGACCAGCACGTCACGGTCGAAACCCATGCCGACGACAGTGTGTCCGGGGAAGTCGGGTTCGAGGCGCAGGAATGCGGCGGGGTCGCGATCGATGACCGCGACCTCGTGGCCGATCCGGGTCAGCGAGCCGGCGAGGGATGAGCCGACCCGGCCGCATCCCATGATGACCACATACACCTTGTACTCCGTTTCTGGGCTCTGGTTTCACGTCTCGAGTACGTGCGTACCGAATCGAACCGTACAGTGCCCGGACGGAAGAGCAACCGGGACAGAGATCGCAATCCGGACACATTGGTGGGTGAGGGTCCAGGTTTTCTGCGGACGGCTTACGCTTTGGCAGTGTCAAAGCTCTCGACCGCCACAAAGCGGCTACTGCTAGGCAGACCCTTCCGGAGCGACAAGCTCGGGCACACGCTGCTTCCCAAGAGAATCGCCCTCCCCGTCTTCGCGTCCGACGCGATGTCGTCGGTGGCGTACGCCCCCGAGGAAATCTTCCTGGTGCTGTCGGTGGCGGGCATCTCCGCCTACGCCTACACCCCCTGGATCGGGCTCGCCGTCGCCGCCGTGATGGCGGTGGTGGTCGCCAGCTACCGGCAGAATGTGCACGCCTACCCGTCGGGCGGCGGCGACTACGAGGTCGCGACCGTCAATCTCGGTCCCACCGCCGGTCTGACCGTCGGCAGCGCCCTGCTGGTGGACTACGTGCTCACGGTGGCCGTGTCCATTTCGTCGGCGGCGTCCAACATCGGTTCGGCGGTCCCGTTCGTCGCCCAGCACAAGGTGCTGTTCGCGGTCGCGGCCATCGTCCTGCTGACCGCCATCAACCTGCGGGGCATCCGCGAATCCGGTGCCGCCTTCGCGATCCCGACGTACGCGTTCATCGCCGGCATGGCGCTGATGCTGCTGTGGGGGTTCGTCCAGATCTACGTGTTCGGCGACGACCTGCGCGCCGAATCGTCCGGGTTCGAACTCGAAGCCGAGGACTCACACCTGTACGGGATCGCGTTCGCGTTCCTGATCGCGCGGGCCTTCTCGTCCGGGTGTGCGGCGCTGACCGGTGTCGAGGCGATCAGCAACGGTGTTCCCGCGTTCCAGAAGCCGAAGTCCCGTAACGCGGCGACCACGCTGCTGCTGCTGGGGTCGATCGCCATCGTGTTGCTGATGGGCATCATCATCCTGGCTCAGAAGATCGGGATCGTGTACGCGCACAGCCCGGCCGAGCAGCTGATCGGCGCGCCGGCCGGCTATCACCAGAAGACGCTGATCGCGCAGATCGCGGAGACGGTGTTCGGCGGTTTCCCCATCGGGTTCTACTTCATCGCCATCGTGACGGCCCTGATCCTGGTGCTGGCCGCGAACACGGCCTTCAACGGCTTCCCCGTGCTCGGCTCGATCCTCGCGCAGGACCGCTACCTGCCGCGTCAGCTGCACACCCGCGGCGACCGTCTGGCGTTCAGCAACGGCATCCTGTTCCTGTCCGGGGCGGCGATCGCGTTCGTCGTCCTGTTCGGCGCCGAGGTGACCAAGCTGATCCAGCTGTACATCGTCGGCGTGTTCGTCTCGTTCGTGCTCAGCCAGACGGGCATGATCCGGCACTGGACCCGGCATCTGAAGACCGAGAACGATCCCGCTTCGCGCCGGCGGATGCAGCGCTCCCGGGTGATCAACTCCATCGGCCTCGCCATGACCGGTGCCGTCCTGATCATCGTGCTCATCACGAAGTTCGCGGCAGGCGCGTGGATCGCGATCGTGGCCATGGTCGCGATCTTCGTCGTGATGAAGATGATCCGGAAGCACTACGACAGCGTCGCGCGGGAACTCGAGGAACAGGAATGGGACGGGGTGCTGCCCAGCCGCACGCACTCCATCGTGCTCGTCTCCAAGCTGCACAT
>NZ_JBFUHV010000289.1:0-7072 GCF_056402215.1 Rhodococcus sp. P4_B6
TTTTCATTTTCTGCCGCGGTATCTATCACCCTGGTGGCGATGGTTGTCGTGGGAGGACAAGGAACATTATTGGGACCATTGCTCGGTGCACTCTTTTTTGCGGCACTACCCTCCATCTTTCAAGGCGCTCCTGAGAACCAGGCCCTATACGCGAGTATCACTTTTCTTGTCTTTGTTGTGCTGGCTCCGGCGGGAATCCTGGGCGCCCTGTCCAGGTGGGGCGGTGCTACCACGAAGCGGCTACCAAGTCGTCCGCGAACTTTGACTGGCACGGGCGGCGAGTCCGGAAGCATGGAAGCCTGCGATACATCATCCGAGGCTTTCGATGTCCCAGAGGTGGACTCTGGCCGGAGAATTGCCGGCGAATGCGACATGGCAGCGACTGCAGCGGCCGCAATGGAGATTGCCGACGTGAGTGTCGCTTTCGATGGAGTACATGCACTGAGTGGAGTCGACATCACCGTGACCCCAGGACAGATCCATGCCCTGATCGGCCCAAACGGTGCTGGTAAGACGACGCTGATCAACGCCGTCACCGGTCTACTCCGACCGACGAGTGGGGAAATCCGAGTCAATGGCCTTGCAACTACCAAGCTGTCGCCACCGGAGATTCGTGCTGCTGGAGTAGGGCGGACCTTTCAGAATCCGTCGCTCGTCGACGATTTGTCCGCAGTCGAGAACGTCGCACTAGGACTCCTGAGCCAGCAACGGCGCTGGTTGCTCGTGGATCTGCTACGCCCTACCCTCGGGCGGAACGCAGACGCTGATACTCGAGCAAGGTGCGAAGAGGCTCTGCGCCTGGTCGGGGTTTCAGAGTCCACCTGGAATAAGAGAGCCGATGAAATCTCGCTAGCTGACCGGAAACTGGTCGACCTGGCTAGGTCATTCGTGGCAGAGCCGACGATCTTGCTCCTCGACGAGCCCACTGCCGGACTGGGAGAACAGGAGATCCACATTGTTGAAGACGCGATACTCAAACTTCGTTCCAATGGACGCGTAACGATCCTACTTGTCGCGCACCATGTCGCCTTTGTTCGGCGGGTGGCCGATACCGTCACCGTACTCGACGGGGGGAAGATACTAGCCTCCGGCCATCCGGAGCAGGTCACAAGCGACGAGCGGGTACTGGAAGCCTTCATCGGCCAGCCTGCCGAACTGCTGAACCTGGCGGGTGAATTTGGGTCTACAGCAGGAGAACCAGCCCTCTGCTCTCCGGGCGAACCGGCTGATAGCTCCCTGGCAGATCCGGAAATGCTACAGCCGGAAAGATCTGGCACGGATCTGTCGTCACAGGGGATGCGGGTTACCGACCTGACCGTAGGATACGGGCCGGCGCGCGTCCTCGACAAAGTCTCGCTACATGTCTCCCGAGGGGAACTCGTGGGGCTTACAGGCCGTAACGGCGCAGGGAAGACGACACTGCTACGAGCCCTGTCCGGAATGATCGGTCGCGGTAATGGCCTGGTCAACATGGACTCGG
Source organism: Rhodococcus sp. P4_B6 (assembly GCF_056402215.1). Taxonomy (NCBI): domain Bacteria; kingdom Bacillati; phylum Actinomycetota; class Actinomycetes; order Mycobacteriales; family Nocardiaceae; genus Rhodococcus; species Rhodococcus sp. P4_B6. The sequence goes on from NZ_JBFUHV010000289.1 coordinate 1,481, forward strand.
TCACCGTTCCCCCGTCACCGGTGGACGCAGCCAGGGCCGGATTGATCCACGTGCCCGAGGGTAGGGGCGTCGTCGGATCACTGTCCGTGCTAGAGAACCTACAGGTCGGCGCCGTGGCGGTCGGACACAAATTGACCAACGAGGACCTAGATCACATTCTGAGCCGATTCCCCGCACTCAGGCCGCTATTGCAGCGCCCCGCCGGGTTGTTGAGTGGTGGCCAACAACAGATGCTCGCGATAGCCCGAGGACTTGCCGCCAAGCCTTCCATCTTGATGGTAGATGAACTCAGCCTGGGGCTATCCCCCAAGGCCACCAGCGAAGCTCTCCAAGTGTTAGTGAGGCTCACCCGCGAAAGCGGCGAGGGTGTGCTTGTCGTCGATCAAAACATCCAGACCCTCTCCAGCGTCTGTGATCGGATGTACGTCTTACGGGACGGGTCTCTCGTCGAACTCGAGGGAGACAGCGGATCGATTCATGAATTGCAAGAAGTCTATTTCTGAACCGTCCCGAGTTTTCCTCCGATCCAATGCTTGCGACATGCGAATGTCGGTCAAAAGAGCGACGTCCGGAGTGTCGACCATCATCGCATTCCGCTCGGTTCGAGGGAAACGGGGACTGCCGAACGACGAGCCAGCGTCCGCACAGCCGACCCCAGCCCGCCCTTCGACAGGATCGCCGGATGGATCCCGTGCGAGAGTTCCCGCAGATCCTCCGACACACCCCTGAGCCCCAAGGCGACGGCCGACAACTGCTCCCTCACGTCCACCCACTCGGCCAGCACCGACGCCTCCGCCATACGCGCCTCGAGTCCCAGCGACACCAGCCGCTGCTGGGCCCCGTCGTGCAAGTCACGTTCCAGGCGGCGGCGCGCCTCGTCGGCGGCCGCGACGATCCTGGCCCGCGAGACGATCAATTCGCACGGGTCGCCGCATTGGCGATCGCGGTCGCGACGAGATCGGCGAAGTCACCGAGTCGGGCCTCGGTGTCCGCGGGCAGCGGCTCGGTGCGCCGCGATCCGACGATCGCCGCGCCCCACACCCGTTCGTCCACGACGATCGGGACTCCCACGATCGAACCGAAGCCCTCGGCACGAATACGCGTAGCAACCGCCCCACCGACGTGTGCGTGGTTGTCGATCCGGGCGCCGTGGCCGGTGCGCAACACGATCGCCCCGACGTCGCCGCCCACCGTCGAGATCCTGTCCCCGGTCACGGGCATCCCAGTCACCCCCGGCTCGTATCGAACCGCGACCAACGTCCCGGTGCCGTCCCCCTCGTACCGAAGCACGGCGTCGACCACACGCAGCCAGAGCGCCAATTCTTCGGCCACCGCCGTGAAGACCTCCGAGGGTCTCACCCCACGCGCCGCCAATGTTGCCACTCGACGCAGTGAAGCCTGGTGTTCGGCGAGGATCGCGAGTTCATCCCGGCTCGCGTCCGCCTCCCGGCGGCGCAGAACCGCCTCCGCGGCGCAATCTGGCCTGACCCGCCATGAGGTTGGCCACCAGCGCGACGGGCAGGAACACCACGACGGCCAACCAGTCGCTGACCCTGGTCGGGATCAGGGCCCTGCACGCCGCCGAGGTTGTGCAGCTCGGGCCGCGCTCCTGCGGTGCGGGCTGCGTTCACCACGGCGTCGAGTTGGTTGAGATGCATCACTTAACGCCGACCGGGAATGATCCGGGTGTTCGATCCGCGCCGGTGTCCTGTCGCCGGGGCTGGCTTTGAGTCACTCACCCGCACAGTTGTGCCAACTCCTGCTGGCTATGCCACCAAATAGCACGATCCCGATGATGGCGAGCCAGAACGGGCCCTTGATCACGAACCACCAAACTGTGGGCGATCGCCGGTCGGCGCGTCGACGACATTACCGCTGACGAGGATATCCCGCCGGCCATTAGCGGCAGGGTCGAGTCGACCGGTTGCTGCTCGCCGTCAACCACCGCGTCCCGATCACGTAACGGGCGGTCCGGGGGCTGAATACTAATCTCACGGAGCCTAAAGCAAACCTAAGTCGGGGTCCCCCACCGGTTTCTGAATCGGGTCCTTTCTAGAGAAATTTCCCTGTCCGGCAAGATAAAACGGCCACAGGTAAACGCTCGGAAGGACAACCGCCGACGGACACACGCCAGACGGGCGACGAACAACCCGATAGTACGACTCCGATCGGCGGGCAAATCGCGTCAGCGTGGCGGGTCACCGCCATGCCGGAAAGTCGAGGACAATGACATTGCCTCGGACTGGAGACAAATCGTGAACGCAGAGACAGGCTCGAACCTCGTCATGCCGGCGGCGTTCATCGGACACGGCAACCCGATGAACGCAGTCGAGATCAACCGCTACACCGCCGCTTGGAAGGCGTTCGGGCAGGCGGTGCCTCGCCCCCGCGCGATCCTGGTCGTCAGCGCGCACTGGTACATCAACGCGACCGCGGTCACCGCCATGCCGCGGCCGCGCACCATCCACGACTTCTATGGGTTTCCCCCAGAGTTGTTCGACGTGCAATACCCCGCACCAGGACTGCCCGAACTCGCCACCGAGATCAGTGACACCGTCCACCCCACCTGGGTCGGTGCCGATCTCGACAGCTGGGGAATCGACCACGGCACCTGGTCGGTACTCGTCCACGCCTTCCCCGACGCCACGATTCCCGTCGTCCAGCTGAGTATCAACGCGGACAAACCCCTGGACTACCACCTCGAACTCGGCGCCAAGCTGGCCCCGATGCGCGAGCGCGGCGTACTCGTCGTCGCAAGCGGCAACGTCGTCCACAACCTCCGCGGCATGAACTGGACACTCGCCGACGACGGTTACGACTGGGCCAGGCGATTCAACGAAGACGCCAAGACTCGGATGCTCACCAACCCGACCGAGTTCGCGACACTCGACGCCCACCGCGACTTCACCCAGGCGGTACCGACTCCGGACCACTTCATCCCCGCCTTGTACCTGGCCGGGCTGGCGGCCGCCTCACTGAAACCCGACATCGATGTCCTGGTCGACGGCTACGCATACGGCTCGCTGTCGATGACCGCCTACACCCTCGATCTCCCCTGCCCGACCACGACCGAACTGGGTGGATCCCCATTGCCGCCGGCAGAGCTCCCACCAGACGCCTCCAACATCTGAGGGCAACGACAAACACCACCGACGTGACAGCCGACACGGAGCGGAACAGCTACCTCGTCACGGGATCCCGCAACCCACCTGCTCAATGCCTTCGGTGTAGCTCATCCCTCGGCCACCCAGGCACACGAACGCGCCAGCGGCGGTGGCGGCGCCAGGCGGGCTTCCGGATCGACGATGCCGGGGACCAGTCGGGATCGGCAGCCCTGTCATCCCTCTGCTCACCCTTCACCTACACGCCGGTCGGAGAGAGGGCCGCGCAGAGCTCAGATCAGCACCCCGGGCATCCGCGTGCAAGCACTGCGGCCATGAGCTGTGCACGACCCGCCCGGTCCACGCGCACATCGTCATGGCCTCACCTGGCACGATCATCACCACAGCCGGCCAGGCGATCTGGCCGAACAGAGCAGCAAGGAGCACCTCATGGCATTGCCTGTCTTGACCCCGGAACAACGCGCCGAGGCACTGGCGAAGGCCGCAGAAGCCCGCAAAGCGCGTAGCGAACTCCTCTCCGCCGTGAAATCCGGCGAGCTGAGCATCGCCGAAGTCCTCGCCAAAGCCGAAACCGACGAAACCGTGAAGAAGACGAAGGTGACTGCCCTGCTCAAGGCGCTCCCCGGCGTCGGACCGGTGAAAGCCGCAGAACTCCTCGAAGAATTGTCGATCGCCGAGACCCGACGGATCGGTGGACTCGGAGCCAACCAGCGCCAGGCACTGATCCACGCAGCCGGCGCCTGATCCGGGCACACCCCGCCCTGTCACATCGGCGCATCCGGCGACAGCGGCACGCTTCAATTCCTAGAAGCCGGTCTCAACCTGCACGACTGTGGACCGGCACCGACACGCATGACGGTATGTCCTTTGCTGCGCGCCCGGCGCTGCCGGTCAGGCGTGACGGACAACGTCTTGGACGAGTTGTACGCGGGAAGTGAGGCCGAGTTTGGTGAAGACATGGGTGAGGTGGCACTGTACGAGACAAAAGCCGCGCGGCAATCTCCTTGCTGCCCGCTGACCAGGTCGACGATGTCACCCGGTCGGTGTGAGTGAGCCCAGCCACTCGTCGGCAGTCTGCGTTCACCGTGACCGCGCCGAGCGTAGGCGATCGCTGCGCCGGTGGACAGAGCAGCACCCTCCGCCCACACATCGTCAAAATCGTGGTCGCCCATCGCGCACGCAACTCGGCCAGGAGGCCTCGTAGCGGACTTGGTAGATCTTGAACCGGACCCCGGCCGATGCGCTGCCGGATCGCCTCAGCCGCGTCGAACAGCCGCGTGCCCTCGTGGTTCGGTGGCCAAATCAGGCAGCCCGACGATGCCCACCGCCACAGGAGCGAGGACGAACCAGGGGATGAACTGATCGAATTCGTTCCAGTGGCGCAGCGATGCCAGCTCCAGGGCTGCGCCCACACAGGTGAACGCTGCCAGGCCGATCAGCACTGCACAAAACGACCCGACCAGTCRCTGTTCATCTCGGGATTGGGTGGCGCTCATGCGACCCCGTGTCGTGTCGGTCGGGGAAACGTCCGGTCGCCCTCTGGATATACACCCGAACGACTGTCCGATCAGGTTCACCGGGGCGGGCGAAATTTCTCTCACGTGTTTGGTGAACGGAATGGGTCGATGATTCGTGGTATCGGGTATGAAGCTCTCCGCAGCTCTGCTGGCGGCTGCCGTCGTCGCGGCGTGTGCGCTCACCGCCTGCAGCGATGACGGCGGCAGCACCGTCGACTACGCACCCACCCCGACGATCACCGACACGACGGCGATGCCGTCCTCCGAAGGGGCGGTGGCGGCGGGAACGAACGAGATCGTCATCTCGGGATTCGCGTACACGGTGCCCGCCACGGTGGCGCCCGGCGCGCAGGTCACCATTCGCAACAGCGACACGGCCGAACACACGGTGACCGCGGACACCGGCGGCACGTTCGACGTCGAGATCGAGGGCGGCGAGACCGCAACATTGACGGTGCCGCCGACACCCGGTACCTACCCGTTCCATTGCACGTATCATTCGAACATGCACGGTGACTTGACCGTCGGGTGACGAGGTCATCGCCGATCCGGGTTCGACGCGGTGGGAATGCGCAGCTTCCTGCCCGCGCCGCGCACGGTGGATGAGGCGCTCGCGAGCACGCTCAACATCTCCGGTCTCGTGACCATGACTGCAGTGAACTCGACACCGTGGTTCTGCTCATCTACGACGGCGTTGCGCGCGGTCGGGGACGGTTCCTGCAGATTGGACGGGCTACCCGGAAATCAGTGAACCCTCGGGAGTCCGGTTTCGTGAATAGGTTTATGCCCGCTCAACAATCCGGGGCGGCCCCGGAATCCGACGGGATGCGGTCGACGGCGCTGGTCCGCGGGCTGATCGCCACGTCGAGCACTCGTTGTTCGCCGTCGAGTTGCAGGGCCGCGGCGGCCCTTGCGCGCTCTTCAACCACGGAGAGTCCGTGCAGGCTCAGCGC
>NZ_JBFUHV010000290.1:0-7034 GCF_056402215.1 Rhodococcus sp. P4_B6
CAGCCACCCCGTGCCGCGTCGCGGTCGGCGAGAGCGATCGTCGTGCACCGATCCGCTCACATAGATTTTATACTAGATTAAATCTAGCAGGGTCAAGGGGATTGCCGTGCGGATCGACAGGACCAACTAGTGTATGGACACAGAGCGGTGACACCCAAGCACTGTTGCGCCGTCATTCGCACTACCCGGGCCAAACAACGGTCCGCAGGGCATTTCTACCCACGGTATGCCGTGCACCCCAGACCCATGCTGGGACACTGCCCGGTCCGTTGGCTGCCAAGTGGACGCGGAAGTTTTATGCCGACACCAGTTTTCTAATGTAGATTCATACTATGAAGTGGTAGTCACTGGTAGTTTGGTCTACTGCGAGAATTTCGGACATTGAAGGGGATTGATTCAGGCCGCGATCGTCGGCTGCTGGTAACTGCAGTGGACGTCGTCCGGGTACCGGTAGCCGAGCGCAGAATCCCGGCGCCGCGAGTTGTGAACCCTACGATGCACCTGACGATGTCCTGTCGCGCTCGCTGTTTCGTTGCATAGAACGTGCGGTAGACACCGTCGTTCTTTAGCGCTGCGAAGAAACTTTCGGCCATACTGTTGTCCCAGCACACCCCCGGTACGCCCCAATCGAGGATCGAATTCCCAATCCGGCCACGAGCCGCCGAAATGCGCCAGAGGTGTACTGGGCGGCCACGACCGGAGTGAAAGACCGCCCCCGGCTCGATCAGGGTCATCGAGGCCGCGTTCGCCAGCTCGGCTGCGATCAAGTCAGTGCGCATGTGATCGGGCGATCAACCACCCGACAACCTTGCGGGAGAAACAGTCGATGACCGCCACAAAGTACTGCAACGACAGTTTGCGATGTCGACGTTTGTAGTGGCTGGCGCGCGCTCTGGCCTGGCCGGCGCGGCGCCAGTTCGACCAGTGCCAGACATGCACGAGGGCGTGTCGCAGCGGACAGGCGACGCGGCCCAAACAATCGCCGGATCTCGTTGATTGTCAGAGGTATTAGATCTCGGGTACCAGCCGGAGATCCCGTTTTTGAGCGCCGCGGCGCAGGATCGTCAGGAAGGCGCGGCCGCGGCCATCGACAAGGTGATGTGCAAGTACCAGGCCGGGTACCCGCGCACCTGGTAGTGGTCGAGCCCGGTCTCGTTCTTGGTGGTCTGAAAGCACTCCTCGATCGCCCAGCGACTACCGGCCACCCAGACCAGCTCGGCGGGTTCGGTCTCGGCGTGGCCTTAACAGATGTAGTAGGCCATCTCGTCGGGGTCAGTGATCGACCGGCGGGCCAGCAGCCGGTGACCGCGACCCCGTTCGCCACATCCGGAGTCGCCCGAACCCAGCCGGCGCTTGTAGCCGTTGGGCGCGCTGGCTTCTGGGTCTCGACCACTCCGGCGCCTAGACGGCCGCCCAGTTCGAACTCATCGATGCCGGTGGCCATCAACCTGAACCATCCCGTCGGTGGTGAACACGCTCTCCGCGCCCTGGCGCCGGGCCGCTGGGCAGGTCCGTTTCCGGTAGAAGCCACCGAACACGTCCTTGGGGATCTCCCCGATCACCTGGCATTCGGGGACCGTCGCCTCGAACGCCATCGGCCAGAACACACCACGCTGACAGATATGTTTCCCGTCTCCGTAACCAATCCGGTTGATCGGCCGCAAGTCCCCGGCAGACGGCCCGGCGGGGGACTCCTCCGCGCGGGGTCAGCTCCAGGGTTGGACTAGGTCAAGCACGAAGGCCATCACGCCGATGCTGATATAGAAGGCGGTCGGGCAGATTGCGAAGCCGATTGCGAACAACGTCCAGGGCTCGGCTGAGGACCGGCCGGGCAGGCGAGGGCTGTCCTCGGTCACGGCGACGGACGGGCGCGCCCCGGCACCAACCGGAGTGATGACCCGCTGGTCCGCATCGACGACCGCCGGAGGACCGTTCACCGCCATCGTCCCGCGCTCGTGCTGCATCCGCACGATCCCTCGGCCGGTCCACGCCATCAGCATCAGAATGATGTTGACCCACACCAGGTTGGTGTAAGGGACGCCGAGAACCGTCCACTCCTCCCGGTAGCCATAGCGGTAGATGTCCAACGCGTAAATCGTCAGACCCTCGACACTCACATCGAGCACCGCGAAGAAGACCGGCAGCACGACGTACTGCCAGCGACCCAGTTTTCGGTCGAGCCAGTCACGGTAACGCAGGATCAGCAGGGTGGTGATCCCGAAGAACGTCGCGTACGAGCACGGCGACCACAGCGGCTCGGGCCGGCCGGCGAGYGTGAAAAGGTTGATCGACCGAGCATCGTAGGTGAGATTGAGGAACCAGTGATCAGTGAAGATCCAGTCCCAGAAAAAAATCGATATACATCCAACGTAGAGGCCGGCGAGAAATCGGGTTCGACCAAACCGGAACACCAAGTATCCACCGAACACCGTGCCCAGGACTTGGGCGAACTCGTAGAGCCGAAGGACCACCAGCGGCGTCTCAGCCAACATGCGCCCGGACCCCGCATTCGTAATCAACCGGCTCGATCATGACCCCTCGACCACTCGAACGGACGAGCTCCGCCGTCTCGTCGGCGCCGCACGATTGCCTCGATACGCCACGACGACGTCATGGCCATCCTCCGCCAGGTTACGAGCGATGGCCCGACCCAAACCACCGGACGCCCGTCGACAACCGTCCAGCTCATCGATTCCACCATCTTCTCTTCTCACTCCAAACTCGAGGATCGTCCGGCACAGGAAACAGACCGCGCGTCATCACGACTTCACGGCGCGCTACGGGCCAGCTGAACGGGGACCAACATTCCCGGAAGTATCTAATTCAGATAAAATAATAGGTGCATGCGACCGGGATCGTCAACAAAACCAGGGTGTCGCAGTCACGACCATAGAAGTGAAGTAAGAATCGGGTTTGTGCCACACCTAGCGACGAACGATGCCAGCAGCGCTCCCTAATCGACTACCAAGCCCGAATGCACCGATTCGTTGATGTTGTCGTCGTGAATTCCGTTGTGTGGAACGGGTTGTGGGGACGTGGGTGATCGTCCGACCTGGTGTGTCGAGTTGTTTCACTGAGCCTTTCGCATCCAGGGTGGCATGTGTGATCGGTGTTAGGTGATGATCGGCTGATTTCCCTCCGGGCGGTGATAGCGATGTGTGCGAGCATGGACAAGGTGGTGTGGATACCATGCACGGTAGGTACGCCCCTGTTACTGGACCAGGCCGGCCTCGTTTCTTGGCCTGCTGGAAGCACTCCTCGACCCGCCACCGCGATCCGGCGACGACTGCGAGTTCGGTGAGCGTGGTGCGCCGGGATCCGACGCAGATGTAGTAGGCGATCTCGGCCGGATCGGAGAGGGACCGGCGGGCGAGCAGACAGTGCCCCCGCCCGGGCGCACAGGCGCTCCGGATCGGCACCCGAACCGAGGAGTATCCCGCGGGCGGGGTGCGCCGTCGCCGGCCGAGATCCGGCGCCACTGCCTCGGCGGGACCGCGGCGATCATATCGCCCGCCGGTCCGGGGTGAACACGTCGTCGTTGCGCCGGGTGGCCAGCACATAGGACACATCGCGTTCCTCGAGCCACACCCGCAGGGACTTCACCTGCCCGTACGCTTCGTCGGCGGTGAGTCAGGAGAACGGCACCTTCGCATCGAGGGCGGGTTCGATCATGTGCTGCGCCAGCACGGGTTTGGTCGCGAACTCGACCCCATCCCCGATGCCGGCGGCGCGGCACCGGACCCGATCGGCGGTCCACGATTCGGGCAGGTGCAGCTCCCGGTCGATGAGCGCGTGCCCGGGCCGCGCTCGCGTAGGCGAGGAACACCCCGATCTGGCTGTTCTCGATCCGTCCGGCCGTGCCGGAGTACTGCCGGGCCACCCCTGCCGAGCGGGTGCCCTTTTCAAGACCCTGTCTCGTCGACGATCAATACGGCCTTGTCGGCGTCGCCGATCGTCTCGACCACGACCTGACGCACCTCGTCGCGGAGCCCCTCACAGTCCCAGGAGTAGAAGTTCAGCAGCCGCTGCATGCCCTCCGGGCCCGCATCACCTGCCATCGAGCCACGTCGGATGCTTCTGATGCCAACTGCGGCACCTCCGGGGCCGGACGGCAAGACGCAGTGTGCGGCGCCACTTCGCGACTACCACGCCCCCAGGAATGGCCTCGACATCAAGAGCGATACCACCAGCGCCGCAGGGTATCCGAATTCGCTACAGTACCGGGAGATCTCGGCACGATCTACCCCGTCGTCCGCCCGCAGCATTGCCCGCGCCTGGACTACCTGTCGGTGCGGCGGCGCGTCGATCCAGCAATCCACCCGAGCTCTGCCCGTTGTTCGCCACTGACCGTCGACGTTACGGCAACCATGAACGCAGCATGAAATCGCTTGCTACTTCACAGACGGACCATTGGCTCAAGCAATCGTTTCGATGGTCAGGCCGAATCCTGCGGCGCGAAAACCCTCAGACACCCGGTTGTTAAGATTCGGCGTCTGTCGCGCGGGAGATGCTGGCCACGACGCGCGCCTCGTAGTCTTTCCGGGTCCCTTGATCGATCTGGGGGCCTAGACGGTCGATCTTCGTAACCCGAAACAGCAACGAACGGAGTGTGTACGGCAACGCTCCGTAGACGTGGGCGGCTATTCCGACTACACCAGGCGAGAAGATTGCGTGGCGCTTTCGCTTCATGCCTTCGATGATTGCATCGGCGACTTCTTCTGGTGTAACGCCGCGCATCCCGCGCATCTCCTGAAGTCCCGCCGCCAGTTCCGTCTTGACGATGCCGGGGCCCACCGACGACAGATTGATACCACTGCCCGTCAGTTCGAGACGCACGCTATCGGTGAGACCAACGATCGCGTGCTTTGTGCCGACGTATGTGGCGACGCCGGGAGCGGGCAACCACCCACCGGTCGATGCCAGGTTGACAATATGGCCGGCGCCGCGCGGCTTCATGCGTCGTAGGGCTTCCTTCATCCCGATGAGGGTGCCGCGGTAGTTGACGTCGACCAAGCGGTCTGTCATCTCGTCGGTTTCGTCGATAAAGTAGCCCACCGGCATGATGCCGGCGTTGTTGACGAGGATGTCGAGCGGACCGAAGTGCTGTTCGGCGGCATCGAGAACAGAGCGGAACTGCTCGCGGTTGGAAACATCGAGTGACCGACTAATGGCGTTCTTGCCGATGGCGGTAGCGACGGCCGCAGCAGCAGCTCCGTCGAGGTCGGCGACGACGACTCGTACCCCCTCGCGTGCGAGTGCCTCGCACGTCGCCCTTCCAATTCCTCGCCCTCCGCCGGTGACCACGGCGACTTTGCCGCTCAGTACAACCTGGTTCATGAATGTCTCCTCAAGTCCCGCTCCGTTGCTGACTGCGGATCTGCGCTATCTGACCCGCGACCCACGTAAACAATACACCTGACACTCTTTGTATCATAGTAACAATTCGGCTGTCACCGGCCAGGTCTGTGCATCTGGATGGCTCAGTGGGCACCTGACGTTATGCGGTCAGCCGTGTCGCTTCGGCGCATGACGATGCGTCCGTCCGGTTCACTACTTTCAGTGATTTCAGTGGAATACCATTGCCGAATCAGGCAACGTGCACCTTGGTGACGTGCAGTTGCTCGCTGGCGGCCTTCTTGTTCCCAGATGATGCACTGGCAGATCACACGCTGGACTCCTCGCGACGAGAGGAATTGTCGTCCTCGAACGAGAGGATCAGCGCACTGAATCTCACGGGACAACATCCGAAGTCCCACATGACTGATGTCGACCACCCGTCGTCGGCCACGGGAATCGGCAACTTTGGTCAGGATCGGGGCCCGAGAATGTCAGATCGTGTTCGGTCCGGATGTGCGACCTTCTCTTCGATCACGCGGCGTTCGGTCAGGCTGAACGATTTCAGGCTTCCGCGCTCGGATAGCGCATGGAATCCCTTGGGGCCGAGAACGTTCTATCTCAGTCTCGACGCACCACACCGCAGGCGTGGACACGACCAAAACGGGGCCCCTGCTTGCCGGTTGACCGTCGATCTGAATACCGTGCAATGAATATGCAGCCGATCTGCCATGCAGTACTGGAACCGGATTACCGCGGAGGCACTGCCGGCGCCGGCGGCGACTCCACAGTTGGCGGGGCAGTCGACGAGGAAGAGGGTGGCGGATTGCCAGCACCGCCGAGCGACGCATCATCTCCCCCAATGTCCGAAATCTTCCAATTGTCGCGGCCGTCGACCGTCAACTGATAAGAGGCAGTCGAATCGATTCCGTCGGGCGCCTGACTGTTCGTAGTCAATACCTTTACGAAGGCAGTCACGGTATACGAACCGTTATTCTCGGAAACTACTTTTGCTGCAACCGGTTTCGCTGTAGCCACCCATTGCAACGGCGTGATGATCTGCTCCATCGACGATGCTGCGTGTGTCAGCCGATCCGCCAATTCATCGCTTGTGCCACTGGTTAAGCGCGAACGCCAGGACGCGAGATCGCGAAAATCCATCTGCGCGGCGCCGGTTGAGTAGTCGAGAGCCACCTGCTCTGCATGCGAACGGGCGTCCGCATTGTCACGCATGCTGTTCAGGTCGTTCGTTTTCCCATGGAGTTGCCACCCGAGGATTCCGATCGATCCGATCATTGCAAGGAGTGCGAGGGCGACGATGAACGAGCGGACCCGGATGACGCGGTCGCCGTTTCGCAAGCGGCCTGCAACGGCCCCGGGCTTGTACTGGACATCACCATCGCTACTCTGAACGACCGCCGACTCTTCACTTGCCTGCTGTTTAGTTGTTCCAGCTTCAGTTCTACTGATCATGTTCCCAATGCCTTTGAATGTATCGGTTTTCTTGATGTCGCTCCGAGTAGTAACTCGGTGGATGAAACTCAGCCTCCTCCCAACCCATGGAGGTGCAGCGTGAGCGCATCGCCCGCATCTGCCGCAGCGAGCGCATTCGTAAGCAGATCTGACACCGGGATTGTCCGAAGCGACGCTGCTGCAGCAGTCATGCTCGGAAGCAAATCGCCACCGATCACGTGCAGATC
>NZ_JBFUHV010000291.1:0-6993 GCF_056402215.1 Rhodococcus sp. P4_B6
CTTACGTCCCATCCCGCGGTCGCCGAGGCGGCCGTCATCGGCGTCGCTGATCCGAAATGGGGCGAAGTTCCGGTGGCTGTCGTCGCGCTGCGGCCAGGCGCGGACGTGTCCACCGAGGAACTCATCTCCTACACACGTACCCAACTCGCAGGCTTCAAGACACCCAAACAAATCTACTTTCGCGAACTGCCCAAGTCCGGAACGGGGAAGATACTCAAACACGTTCTCCGGGGGCTTATTGCACCGGGAGACGAACAGGTGCTGCAGGTGGATCTGCGGGCGAGCACCTGAACCTGTTCACAACCGATTCCGCGATGCCGCCCATGTGTCGCCAACCAAGGTAAGCAGCGCGATGTGCGCCGCCCTGCGAGATGCACACCGGACGGTGACCCAAGGGAGCGGGCCTGCTGAGTTTGCCAGCGGCGATCTGCCGGGACGGCGCCAATAGTGCCAGGTCGCCGGATAACCGTGCGAGGGTAACCGCTCAGGGAGGAGGCCGCATTCGTGGATGCGGCCTCCTCCCAAGACGTGAAAGCTACGGAACGAGGTACCCCCCATCGACGGGCATCGTGATGCCGGTGACAAAACTGGCCTGATCGGAAAGCAGCCAGGCCGCCGCGGGAGGAATCTCCTCAGGTCGACCCATTCGATTCATCGGGCTGGCGGTATTGAACTTTGCGGCGATGTCGGGGGGCGTCTGCGCGAGCCCGCCGATCAACATCTCGGTGGCGGTGGATCCCGGCGCGATGGCGTTGATGCGGATCCCGCTCTCGCCGTACTCGAAAGCTGCCGCCTTGGTCAAACCGATAACACCGTGCTTCGCCGCAATGTAGGGCGCAATTCCGAAGTTACCAACGAATCCACCTACGCTGCTCGTGTTGACGATGGCACCTCCTCCCGAAGCAAGCATCGCTCGGATCTCGTGCTGCATCGACAAGAACGTGCCTTTGAGGTTGACCGCCAGGACGCGGTCATAATCTTCATCGCTGTAGTCGTGGAAGTTTTCCAGCGTATTGAAGCCGGCGTTGTTGAACGCTGCATCGAGCCGGCCGTACGTCTCCACACAACGAGCGACCGCAGCCTCGATCGTGTCACCCTCAGTGACATCCACGAAAACGGACTCGACGTGATGGCCCTGTGCGCGCAACTCGTCACGAAGAGCTGTCGCGGCTTCGAGGTTTCGTGCCCCGAGCACGAGGCGCGCTCCTTCGGCTGCGAAATGACGGGCGGCGGCTGCGCCGATGCCCTGGCTGGCGCCGATGATGAGGGTCGCCTTGCCGGTGAGAATCCCGCTAGAGGTGGTGGTCATGACGTGGCGTTGCCTTTCGTGTTTCCTTGCGAGGGGACGTCGAGTGAGTACTCGACGCCGAGGGTCGATGCGAGAGCATCAACGGTGGAGGGCCAGACGATCTGGCAGTTGACGTGCTCGACTGTTGCCCGCGCGGCGTCATCGGCGACTTCGACTTCGCCGTGCCAGGAAATGCGTGTGCGGGCGTGCGGTCTGGCCGGGAGCGCGGTGACGGTGACCGAGGTGCGGGAGGCGCTCACCGGAATCGGAGGAGCACCGACGAAGGAATAGGTGAAACTCCGACCCTCGTGATCGAGTTCGCCAAGGCGCTCGAGAATGCGTGAGCCATCTTGGAGGTCAATCTCGCGGATAGCGCCGGGGGTTTGCGCGACACCGTCGACGATGGTGCAGACGGTCACTGTGGGATGCCAGGACATGTTGCCGAAGTTGCCGGCCAGTGCCCATACCTCCGTTGCGGATGCGTGAATGATGGCAGCGAGATCGTGATGAATGCGCATCGGCATCAGATCGATCCGCCATTGTTGGCCAAGAGAATTTGGCCGTTGACCCAGCCGGCGGCGGGGGTCGCGAGAAATGCCGCGATGCCCGCGATGTCCGAGGGGTGCCCGAGTCGCCTCATGGGCGCGGCCGCGGCGAGCGATTCCATCATGCCTGGCGGCGCTCCCGCGACCACTTCGGAGTCGGCGGCGAGGAATCCGGCAGCCACCGGGCCGACCATGATCGAGTTGACTGTGATACCTCGGTTGCCGAGTTCGTTTGCGAGCACGCCGACTGTCACGTTCGCGCCGGCTTTAGTGGTTGCGTATGCGGAGAACCCGGCTGGCGTGAACTTGACCGTGCTGGAGGTGATATTGATGATCCGGCCGCCGTCGCGGATTGTTCTCGCCGCCTCCCGGAGCACAAGAAGACTGAGCGAGTGTTGACCGCCAGTAGCCGGTCGAACTGCTCGTTCGTGACCTCGGCGAGGGAGGTGAGGGGTGCAGTGACGCCGGCGTTCGCGACGACGATATCGACACCGCCGAAGTGAGCCGTTGTCGCCGTGAARAGTACTGAAACCTCTGAGTTCTTGGTGAGATCGGCTCGGACTGCGAGTGCCTGCGCGCCCCGGGATCGAAGTGCCGCAACGGTTTCCTCGGCCTCCGCGCGGCGGCTCCTGTAGTGCACGACAACGGATGCACCGTCGTCGGTCAGAGCCTGTGTGATTGCTCGCCGGATGCTGCGGGGTGCTCCGGTCACTATCGCGACCTTCCCGTTCAGTGGGCCGCTCGGCCGCGCCGACGGGTAATCCCGAGTCGAGTTCTCCATGGACGTTCCTCCGAGTGGGGCAGTAGATGTCGAGTTCGTGACAGTGCGAGCTCGAGCGATGTGGAAGTGGGAACAGATATATCGTCGATCGGCAACGAGATGACAACCAGTGCCCTGCTCGGCGGTAGGACTCGCAGTACCACGACGGGGAGGAAGAAGAGGAAGACAATGGAGCGGTGACCACGAACGACAACTCGCTCGGACAGATCCTGCGCACATGGCGAGACCGGCTTCAGCCTGCCGATGTGGGACTTCCTGACAGTCGACAACGCCGTTCGCATGGGTTACGGCGCGAGGATCTCGCTGCGTTAGCCGGAGTGTCCGTGGACTACGTGGTACGACTCGAGCAAGGACGAGCGCGTAACCCATCAATGCAGGTAGTTGCCGCGCTTGCCCGGAGCCTTCAGCTCAACCGAACCGAGCACGATCACCTCTACCGGCTCGCGGGTCTTCTACCTCCAGCCAGCAGAACTATCTCCTCCCACGTGCCGCCCGGAGTGCAGAGACTTGTCGCTCGGCTCGGGGAACTTCCTCTCGCGATTTACTCCGCCGACTGGACGCTCCTGTACTGGACGGCCCTCTGGGCGCTGCTTCTCGGAGACCCGCTCCACAGGCCGACAACCGAACGCAATCTCGTTCGAGCCACCTTCCTCGGCAACGGCAAAGCCGAAACGCGGGCGACCCCATGGCCTGTCCACTCCGAGCGAGGATCGGAAGAAATGGAGGCGACCCTTGTAGCAGACCTCCGCCTAGCATCGGCCAACTACAGTGACGACACACAACTGGCCTCCCTCATCGCAGAGTTGAGAAAGGCAAGTCCGCGCTTTGCCACGCTGTGGGCAGGGGGGACAGCTGCAGTGCACGCCACTGATCGCAAAACGATCCAGCACCCCTCAGTCGGCAACGTCACGGTCGATTGCGACGTACTCCTGGTTCCTGGGGAAGATCTGAAGATCATCGCCTACAGCGCTGATGCGGGCAGCGTCGACGCTCAACGACTCGATTTGCTGCGAGTCGCCGGCACGTATGCCCTCACAGAACGCACAGGGTGAGCACGTCCCGGCCACCTGCACAGGACTTGTTCGGGTGGCCGGGAGCGGGCGCCACGGCCAAGCAGAGCACGCGTCTACCCCCTCCGGGTGCGGTCTGCTCGCTTCCAGATGCCGGTCCCCGGTGTGTCTGAAGATTGCCGAGTAGGTCGGTGGTGGCCTCAGCGGGACAGGAACTCTTCGAGTTCGCCGATAGCACCCTGCGAGTCCCACGCCGTATGTGGTGATCGTGTTGACGGACGGGGACATGCCGTGGCTGAAATGTTGGTCGCGAGCGCATCTGGTGTGCGGTGATCGGTGGAACCGCCCAGGTGGAGCGCACACCGCCGTGGTGTCGAGGGTGCAGACTCCGGTCGGTGCAGCGTGAGCGCGGCGCGTGGTGGCGATGTGATCAGATACGCCCCACGCCCCACTCCGGGCAAGCTGCTACCGGACCAATGGTGCGGACAATTCCGAGTGGAGAACTCCGGCGACACGCTCAGAGCGATTTCTCGGACTGCGGACGATGTGAGACGGTGGGTCGCCCAGTTGACGTGACAGCCCATTCGATGTGCCGGCCGTGACGTCGTCCAGACTGACGAGGTCACGGCCGGCATTCGGCACGGGTGACTATGCTGTTTCCACCGACACAATCAATTCGATTTCCACGCATGCGCCATGAGGAAGTTGCGCGACACCGATGGCGCTGCGTGCGTGGGTTCCTCGATCGCCCAACTCGTTGAGGAAKACGTCCGATGCGGCATCGAGAACCTTGCCTTGTTCGGTGAATTCCGGTGTGGACGAGACGTACCCTGTGATCTTCAGGATGCGGGCGAGCTTGTGGGCAGGACCTAGTTCGCGTTGCAACGTGTCGAGGCTCAACTGGGCGCACAGGCGTGCCGCGTCCTGAGCCGTTGGCAGATCGATGTCGTCGCCTACCTTTCCACGGTGGACGAGTCGGCCGTCTTCCCTGGGAAGCTGACCGCTGAGGTAGGCCACTCCCCGATGGACCACCAGTGGGCGGATATTGCTACTGGGCTGGTCTGATTTGACTGTCGAGTCGACAGCGGAAGCGCTCATAGTATGTCGGTTCGGCTTTCTATTGTGGAAGGGTGGAGGCAAAGCTGGAGATTTCGCGCACGAGTGCCTCGGGTTCCTCTTCTGGGATGTAGTGGCCCGATCGCGGTATGAGACCGCCTCGCACATCGGTGCCGAGTGGTTTCATACGTTCGAAGAGATCGGGTGCAGAGCCGACTTCGCCACCGAGCGCCAAGACTGGCACGGCTATCTTCGTCGTCATCAGCGATGAGTTCTGCTCGATGTCCTCGAGCACCGCGCGGTAGTACCCGAGCATTCCCCGGGTGCCGCCCGGCGCTTGGTAGACACGCTCGTATTCGTCGATGTCCTCCCGGCTGAACGTCGCCCTCCAGTTCGCTGTCTTGCGACTGAAGAACCATTCGATCAGGATTCGCTCGCGTCCGGCGAGCAACGCCTCGGGTAGGTCCGCGATCGGGTTGAACAGGAAGTGCCAGTTGCGCCAATTGTCCGGCCCGAGCGTTAGAGTCGGCTGCAGCGTAACTCCCGGGATATTTCCGTCGAGCAGGACGAGGCCACGCAGGTCGTCGGCGAAGTGGTGGGCGTAGGCGTAACCGACCCAGGATCCGATGTCGTGTCCGACGAATAGGTAGCGTTCCTGATTCATCGCGCTCATCAGGGCTCGCACCCGCGCGCTCGTCGTCTTGGTGTCGTAGCCACCTAATGGCTTGTCGGAGTCTCCCTGGCCTGGGAGATCGAGTGCGATGACGTGAGAGTTCTGGGCGAGTAGGGGAATCACTCGCCTCCATGCGTACACACTCTGTGGGTACCCTGCGACCAGCACTATCGTTGGGCCCTCGCCGGCTTCGACGACGTGAAATCGGATGTCGTCTGCCCACACCATGTGGTGTTGCGGTTCTACGGGTTTCACTCTGGATTGCCTCCGGGATTCAAAAGGTTATTCTGCCTTGGTCGGTCAGGCGGAGATCACGTCGTTGATGGCATCGATGATCGCGATGTGATCATCGAGCGGCAGGCGATCGATGGTCATCTGAAGTTGGCCGAGCCGATCGGTTCGGCTGTCGTCGATTGCTTGGCCGATGTGCACTGCCTCGCTCAGGTATTTCTCCTCGTTCGCGGCGTTGAAATGCGCAAGCAGTTTGGCTGTAAGGTCCGTGCGTAGTACGGCAAGTGCCCCTAGCAGGCCGTATGCGCCCCAGTTCGCGACGCCGGAGACGATCAGATGATCGGCGCTGGTTTGTGCTGCTACGAGTGAGCCGTTGGGGATGTCGTTTTCGACGATATCTTTTGGTAGAACACCCATTCCGATTTCGTTCCCACCGTCACCGATGCCGATGCTCACCCAGGGAGCGGTCCAACCGTCGTCTTCGAAGAGATAGTCGAGTGGGGCGGTGTCCTGCGAGATGTCCCAACCGTGCTCGCGGTGCGGTTTGCCATCGGACCCCAGTGAGCATCGCTCGATAGCGACGATGTGGGACAGCGGGTGTTCTGCCGATTCCAGACGTCCCCGCAGGGCGCGGACGGCGGCGGGATCGACTGCCACGATCTCGAGGTCGACCTTGGCCGGCAAGGCCTCTACGACGGCCCACACCGCCTTGGCGCATGGTGCATCCGTGATCACTGTGACCGGGATTCCGGCTTCGATCAGTCCTGCTGCGAGCTGACCCATGCCATTGAGACCGTCCGTCTCCGGTGATGGCGGTTCGGCGTGACGGACGAAGAATCCGCACACGATTCCGACGTGCGGCGTGGGGGTGTTGGCCAATGATTCGGCCGCGCGTTGCAGGTTTCCTTCGGCGAACTTCACCAGGCGAGTGATGTCCCGGCGGACTGTACGACCGACGATGGTTTCGATGCGAGTGATCGAACTGTCCACGTCAACCTCCATCTATATATGTAACGTATATTTACTGTAGCGATCGGTGTTCGTCGTTACAAGGGTTTACGCGATCAAGCGCTACGCTCCTTGTAACCAGGAAGTATGCAGAACGTATATTCGTGGGTTGACCCAGTAGCCCAATGTCTATCCTCGGACGGGGGAGCGAAATGACGAATCAACTGACGGATGGCGAGTCCTCGTCTGCGTCTCAGACCGACAGCGTTGTCGAGAGAATCCGATCACTCATCATCGACCTGGAACTTGCACCGGGGAGTCGAATCGACGAGAGATTGCTCCTGAGCAATTACGGCTTCGGCCGTACCCCCGCGCGCGAGGCGATCAATCGACTGGCCGCCGAAGGATTCGTCAAGATCGCTCCGAATCGAGGCGGCACCTTCGTTCGCAAACTCGACCTC
>NZ_JBFUHV010000292.1:0-6872 GCF_056402215.1 Rhodococcus sp. P4_B6
GTTGTGGGCGATGTCCCCGGCGGCGTCGCTGAGGACGACACCGAGGTTCTTGCCGCTGCGCATCACCATCGTGGGCATCTTCACCGAGGTCAGTTCCGGGTCGATCTCGAAGGGAACGACGGTGAACTCGGCGAGCCGCTGCCCATCGACATCGAGGATGGTTTCCTGGGTGGCCCGCCCGAACTCGGGGGCCGGACTGGTCGGGTAGCTGCCGGTGTCGAGGGCGGCTGGATCGACACTCGCGGTCGCAGTTTGGTCTCCGCCGGATTTGCCGGTGGGTTCGGCGGTGGTGTCGGCGTTGGTGCAGCCGGCCAACAGCACTGCGGTGGCGAGCACTGCCGCCGGCATCCACGTGGTTGTCCTCATAGTCTTGTCGGTCCCTTCCCTGTCTCACCCCCCGCGAGTGTCGGCGTCGCCGGGCGGGAGCGTGTGGTCTTGGTAGTTGGAGGCCGCGACCGCCTGGAAGGTTCCCACACCCTTCTGGTGGCCTCCGTCACACCCACCGCTGTGGGGGAGGTGGTCGGCTGGCGATGCAGGCCCAGGCCCGGTCACGCTAGGGTTCGACGGCGCCCACACCAGGGCACACAGATCGACGGGAAAGGGGAGAGGGCGTGGAATCCGCAGCCCAAGCCGGGCAACCGGCCACCGTTGCCTCCCCAGCCGCCGAAGCGCCGCCGAGGGAGCGCACCGAGGTGCTGCTCTCGTCGATCACCGACAAGATCCTGCGCCCGTTCGGGTACGACGCAATCAGCGATCTCGCCGAGCAGCGGGCCCAAAGCATGGAACAGACCCGGTCGGTGGTCGTGGTCGGCGAGGTCAAGCGGGGAAAGAGCTCCTTGGTCAATGCGCTGGTCGGGTGGCGCGGAGCCTCACCGGTGGGAGTGGACGTGACGACGTCGACGACGATCAGCTTCGGTGAGGCGACCGCCGAGCAACCCGGTGGGACGGCGCAGATCCTGTTCCCGGACCGAACCGAGCAAATCCCGCACGCCGAGTTGGCGGACTGGGTCTCGTGCGAGGGCGCCCATGTCACCGATAGCAGGATCGAGGAGTTACCCACCCGGGCTATCGTCCCGGTGGCCGGCAGCCGGCTCGGTGACGTCACCGTGATCGACACCCCCGGGGTGGGCGGATTGGACCCGTCCTACGCGGTCCTGGCGGAAGCGTCCGCGTCGCAGGCATGCGTGTTGGTGATCGTGTGCGATGCCACCACCCCCTTGACGGCTCCGGAGATGGCGTTCATCGACAAGACCGGGTCCGCGGTGGAATCACTGATCGTGGTGGTCACCAAGACCGACAAGAACATCCGCCGCTGGCGTCCGATCGTCGACGAAGACCGCGAACTCTTGGTCCGGCACCTGGGCCGTCAGATTCCGGTGGTTGGGGTGTCGAGTCTGCGGGCGGTGATCGCCGCGGAGATGGCACCCGGACCGCAGCGCGACCACGCCGAGGCACGGTCCGGGATCGTCGAGCTGCGCAACCTGATCGACTCGAAACTCGCCATCGCCGAACACCTTCCGGCGATCACCGGGCTGCGGACCGCGGTCGAGGGGTTGCGTACGTTGGCGACGGACATGCGCACCCAAATCGCGGCGATCACCCGCAGCGGCGAGGTCATCCCGGATCTGACCGCACAGCTGGCCGAATTGCAGGGCCTCAAGGACCACTCGACGCAGTGGGAGCAGTACCTGCAACGGGACCTGACGTTGATCCGCCAGCACGCCACCGACGACCTCGACCGGCGACTCGACGACATTCGCCAGAAGTGGACCACCCGAATCAACAAGAACGGGATGGCGGTGCTGCGCCGGAACCCGCAACATTTCACCGCGGAAATGGAGCGCGATTTCCAGGCGGCGATGGCGGGGTCGGTCAACCTGTTCCTCGAGCAGCTCTACACCCAGATCGTGCAACCGAGATTCGCCTCGGAGGTCATCTGGCACGAAATCTCCGAGCAGGTCCTCGCGACGTTGTCGAACCGCACCCTGGAAACCCACCAGGTCGCCGGCAAACGGCAAGGGCTCCTCGATCCGTCGATGATCACCATGGGAGTGATGGGCTCGTCGATGCTCGGCGGTCTGATCGGGGTCTCGGCGATGATGGGCGTCGGGGCAGTCGTCGGCGTCGCCTGGGTGGGATTCAATCTCGGTTTCAAGGCGATGCGGGCAGGGAAGACGAACCTGCTGGGCTGGTTGCGGGAGACGATCGCGACCACGAAGACCACCACCTCCCGGATGCTCGAATCCACCCTGGCGCTTGCCCGCCCGGAAATCGTCATCCGCTACCGCGAACACGTGAAAGCCTCGATCGCAACCCTGCAGGCGCAGATCAAAGACGCCGAGGACACCGCCCGGGCCGACAAGGCCACCCGGGAGAAGAAGCTGACCCGCCTGCAGAACAACCTGCGGGTGGTCGAAAACAACATCACCCGCGCCGAATCCCTGATCGCCGAACTGTCCACGCACACCACACCCTCGGCCGACGCGGGCGGTGATCCCCGGTGACGGCCACCCCTACCGCACCGGCCTGGGATCCGGTGCGCGCCGGCCTGGACCGGGCGCTGCACGCACTCGCCGGCCTGGCCCCCGATCTGGCCGCGCACGCCAACCGGATCGGCCAGATCCTCTGGTCCCCGCCACGGATCGTGATCGTCGGCCGACTCAAGGCCGGCAAGTCGACACTGGTCAACGCCCTGATCGGGGCGCCGGTCGCCGAAACCGCCGCCCTCGAGGCCACCAGCATCGTCGCCGTCTACCAGGACGGCGCCCCCTCCCGCGCAGAGGTGGTCCTACTCGACGGCTCCCGCCGCGCGCTGCACCTGTCCCGCGGCCACACCGCCGACCTGGGGGTCGACCCGGAACAGGTTGCCTACCTGCACCGGTGGCTACCCTCGGCGGCGATCCGCGACTTCACCCTGGTCGACACCCCCGGTCTGGCCACGCTGACCGCCGAGAACGAGGCCCGCACCCGCCGGGTACTCATCGACGGGTTCGAGCAGACCCGCACCGCCTCCGTCGACGCCGACGCCGCGGTGTTCCTCTTCGACTCCGCTCCCCGCGCCGACGAGATCTCCTTCCTCAAACAACTCGGATTCACCCCGCTGAACACCCTCGGAGTCCTCTCCCGAGCCGACGGATTCGGGGAAGGCGCACTGGGGCAGCGCAATCCGCTCGAGCACGCGATCGCCCACGCACGGGTCCTGGCGGACCGGCTCGCCGACACCGTCATGACGGTGATGCCGATCGCCGGGCTGCTCGCCGAAACCTCCCACACCGGGGCCCTCACCGAGTCCGACGCCCGCGCGCTGGCGTCGCTGAACGGGTACGGGCCGCTCGAGGTGCTCGACCTCCTCGACACCGATACCCCCACCGTGGTGCCCGAGGCGGTGCGCGATCGGCTCCTCGATCTGGTCGGCGAATACGGAATCGTCCATGGCCGCGACGTTGCCGCCCGTGGGGCCGCCACCCTGAACGAGTGGTTGACCGCGCACTCGGGGATCCCACAGCTGCGGGGAGTGCTCTCGCAGCACCTGAGCCGGTTCGCCGCCGTGCACCGGGCCAGCCGGATCATCCGCGAACTCGACCAACTCGCCTTCACCCACCCCGCCCGGGACCAGATCCGCGGCGTCGTGGACCACCTGCGCCGCGACCCCGCCCTGCACACGGTGGTGCTGTTCGAACACCTCAAGTCCATGCTCGAGGCCGATCCCCGTTCCCCGGTCACCACCGAAGTGCGAAGGCTCCTCGAACATCACACCCCGGCCGGACAGCTCGGGCTCCCGGACAGCGCGGGCCCAGACCAGGTGCGGGCAACGGCGCAGCAGAAGCTGAGCTGGGCGCACACGCAGGCGCTGTCGACGATGACCGCGGCCGAGGACGCCGCCCTGATCGTGCTGGCGCACACCTACGGCACCCTCGCGACCACCTGACCCGACCCCCCCAGACGGCACCCCATGCGAATCAGTGGGGGTGGGGCGGGAACCTTTCGCCTGCGACGCGCATCGAACTATCAACCGCCGACGCACACCCCTGTGGAAGGACCAACCCGTGATGTTCTACCGAACGCCGCAGCCACCGCCCCCGCGCCGCCGTGACATGATGCCCGGGCGCGGCCGCGCTGCACAGGCCGCCGGGCGTAATCCGTGGGGCTCGATCACGAGGGGTATCAATGTCTAGGCCGGACTGGCTGCTGGGGATCGACTTCGGCACCTCCAACACCGCCGCCGCACACACCGGCGCGGTCAGCGGCGCCGTGGAAGCACTGCAACTCAGCCACAACCGCACCACCATGTCCTCCGCGGTGTTCGTCGAATCCCCGCACCAGATCGCGGTCGGAGACGTCGCCACCAACCGCGCCGAAACCAACCCCGCCGCCTACATGCCCTCACCGAAGCGCGTGATCGGCCAGGGCGTGGTAAACGTCAACGGCTACGCGATCGCATCGTCGGTGCCGGTCGCCGCGGTACTCGATTCGGTCATGGCCCGGGCCCGGGCCGCACACGCCGGGCAGGCACCCGCCCAGCTGGTGCTCACCCACCCGGAGGCCTGGTCCCCACGCGAGATCCAGGTACTCCTGGACGCCGCCGCCCAACTCGGGCTGGACCCCTCCCAGGTGACCACGGTGTCCGAACCACGGGCAGCGGCGCACTACTATTCGCGGTCGAACACCCTGCCCCCAGGCGCGAAGATCGCAGTGTTCGACTTCGGCGGCGGCACCCTCGACATCGCCGTATTGGCCGCCAACGACCACGGCACATTCGACGTTGTCGCCGCACGCGGCGACAACGGCCTCGGCGGCAAGAACTTCGACGCCTACATCCGCCGATGGGTCGACGAACAACTCGACGCCCGCAACCCCGAACTGGGCGATTACCTACGATCGGCACCTATCGACATCCGGCACGCCCTCGACGATTCGATCCGCCGCGCCAAGGAACTGCTCTCGGAAGCGCCGTCCGCGACCATCACCGTCGCCGGCGGCGGGCACACCGAGAAGTTCCAGATCACCCGCGAGGAGTTCGAGGAGCTCATCACCCCGGCATTGGAGAAGGCGGTCACCCTCACCCGGGCAACCCTCGCCGACGCCCACGTCACCGACCCCACCGGGCTGCACGCGCTGTATCTGACCGGAGGCTCCTCCCGAATCCCGATCGTGCAGGAACACCTCAAGGCACTCGGGCCGATCGCCACCCTCGACGACCCGAAGACCGTCGTCGCGCAGGGGGCGATCGCGGCCGCCGCCCCGATCGTCCGCGGCCTCGGCAACACCGGCGCCGCGGGCGGAGTCGGGTCGCGGTACACCCATCCCACCCCTCCGTCGCAACCGTCCCGACCCGACGGCCCGGCGGCAACGGCACCCATCCCGCCGTCCGGTCCGGACCGAACGACAGCGACATGGCAACCCACACCCACGCCGGCGCCAGCTGGCACAGGTACGGGTAGAAAGAAGTGGGTAGTGATCGGCGCCGCGGCCGCCGCCGCCGTGGTGGTCGTCGCCGGCGTCATCGGAGCGATTGCCCTCACCGGAGACAAGGGCGCAACTGACCAGGTGCCGCCCGCCGACACCGCAGCCGCCGCCGGTGACACCGCCAACGCAGAGCAGGCCGGCGCGTCCGGAACCGGAAACACGCAGGTTCCGACCACGAAAGAGGCTGTACTGGCAGCCCTTCCGGCAGCATTGCGAACAGATCTGGAGAACTGCAAAACCAACGGGGAAACCGAGAACGGTGGCCTCCAGATGCAATGCACCCTGAAAGAGGGCACCGCGTTGACCGCCGGGATCTCCGACCAGGACTACCAATCGATCATCGTCAGCGTCGACCCCGCCGAGGCGAAAAAGCGAGTCCTCGGCATCCGGCAGGGCTTCCAGAACGACACCACCTCGACCGACAACGAGATCGTGGAGAACATCCCGCGGACCGCGGCCGCACACATCGACGGTCCTGGCTACGCGAACACCTACTCGATCTGGTACGCCAACAGCTCGACCGGGGTGATGGCCAGCTTCAGCGACGCCCAGGGCCTCGACGGGGCGAAGACGTTCCTCTCCCGCGCCGGCCTGATCAACTAACCTCCACCGCCGCCGCAGAGACTGCGCCCGCCCYWCTTTCGGGGCGGGCGCAGGTGTCTGTGCAGGCCTTTCGCCCCAGGTCGCGGCCGGTCGCAAAGTTTTTCAGGAAGTCCGGGAACCTTTCGGRSCAYTCACCGCATCYAACTCTCGACARCRCAGGGAACACGCTTCCCGGCCAAYACCKTCGACGGACAAGGATTCGAGATGAGYAACCCCCGCGSCGCMCAGGACAACCCGACCACCACCGGCACCACCTCGCCCAGCCCCAACCTGATCGGGGACCCGCAGGACGCCAGCTACACCACCGCCCCCGCCGCTAGCGAGCAGCCGCCGGTGGCAGCCGATCCGGTCGGAGCCGGTACCGCTCCGGGCCCCATCGCCGACGACACCGACCTGGGAACCGGCACCGCCGGCGAGACCGATCTGGGGGTCGGCACCGGCGGGGAGTACTACTCGCCGCGCGACGTCGACGGCGACGGGAACGTCGACCTGATCCACACCCGCATCGAGGGGGTCGAAACCATCACCCACATCGACGAGGACGGCTCCATCACGCTCGTCGAGCAGGACACCGACGGCAACGGCACCTACGAAACCGGTATCGCCCCCACCGCCACCGGGATCCGCCTCGCCGAGGACCTCGACGACGACGGAACCGTCGACCTCGCGACCCACCTCGACCCGACCACCGGCGCACCGGTCCGCCAGGACGTCATCGAGGACGGGCGGATCACCGACACCCGGCTCGACACCACCGCCGACGGCAACCCGGACGTGCACCTGATCGACAGCAACGGCGACGG
>NZ_JBFUHV010000293.1:0-6856 GCF_056402215.1 Rhodococcus sp. P4_B6
ATACTTCAGTTTTCAGAGCGCGACGAGACGCATGTGACGTTGCCGCCGAATGTGTCCGTCCCTCACGTACGCCACTGCTGGGCTGACTGACTCGGTGTGCTCAGCGGTGTCACCGACGTCCATGACGGTTTCGTCGTGGGCACGGCAGGGTCGATCACGCCGTCCGTCGAATGACGGGAAGCACGAGTCTCGACGGCCGAGCGCTGCCGTGCCACACGGTGTTGGTCGCGACCACCACGTCGCCGGCCCCCGCGTCAGCCACCGGAACGGCAGCGTTCGGATTGCGGTCGAACTTCGGGAAATTGCTGCTGGATACGTCGAGTCGCAGCCGGTGCCCCGCGGCGAACACGTACGCGGTGGCCACGAGGTCCACTTCGATCTCGTAAACCATCCCAGGGTCAAGGAATTCAGGCTGCGTGGTCGAGTTCCGGTAGCGGCACCGAAGGATCCCATCGCACACGAGTTCGGCCCGCCCCGCCGGATCGACGTCCACCAATGCCGCTGTGAAGTCGGTGTCGACCGCGCTCGATGAGACGAACAGTCTCGCTCGGACCGGACCGGTCACCTCCAACGGCCGGTTCAGCGGTTCGCTCGTGTAACACAACACGTCGTCACGACTTTCGGTCGGCGTCTGGTCTCGCGGACCCGCGTTGGCTCCGATGAACAGGCCCGGAAGATAGGTCGCGCCGCCGCACGTCCTGACCGGGTCGGCCGGGTCATACACGAAGGAATCAGAATTCGACGCCGGCTCCGAGTCGGATCCGGCGGAGGTGGACAGAGTGCCGCCACCGTTGCTCGTCCGCGCGGCACCGACACTGCCGAGAAAGTAATCGACGTAGTCCGTGTCCGGCAGGGGCCAGTCCGGCTCGTCGCGCCAGACATTGGGGCCCATGACGAAGATGCGCACCGGGCTGGACGGCGTCTCGGGCGGTGTGTCCGCCAGATGTTCTCGGAACCAGTCTAATTGGGCACCGGTGACGTCGGACCCGTCGTAACCCGCCCGCACTCCGAATGATCGCTCGGGAAACACTCCGCTGGCCGCGCCGTGGGCCCACGGACCTATGATCAGTCGCTGCCGGTGCGCGTCCGGATCTTTCGAACGAGCGCGAAGGGCGAGGTAATTCTGCAAGGTTCCACCCAAGAAGAGGTCGTACCATCCCCCGATGTTCAACACCGGGAGGTTCGTGACGACCGTGTTTCGGGCCGAGAGACGCTCCCAGTAGTCGTCGCGCTCCGGATGGTCCAGCCATTCCGTGAGGTACGGCGCGATATCGGTCAGGACCGGATGGTCACGTATCGGTAGCGTAGAGAACACGTCGTCCATGGCGTCGAGCATGCGCAGCAATCTCCCAATGAGTTTCGTGTCGGGAGATGCGGAGCGCACCAGTTCACCCATGCCGAGCGAGGACGTGACCCACTGCAGAGCGAATCCCAGCCGTAGTGCGCCGCCCTGGTACAACCAGTTGTCGTAGTTCTCGCTACCGGCGACGGCCGCGGAGATCGTGGCAAGGGCGGGCGGTCTCTCGGCCGCGGCCAACCATTGTGTGGCGCCCGTGTAGGAGCTGCCGAACATCCCCACCGACCCGGTCGACCAGGCTTGACCGGCTGCCCAGGCGACGGTATCCGCGCCGTCGGCTTTCTCGTCGGCGAATGGGCGGAAGTTCCCGCCGCTCTGGTACCGGCCTCGCGTGTCCTGGACGACGACCGCGAATCCCTCTCGCGCTGCGCGTAGCACGTCCACCCAACCGCTGATCATCCCGTAGATTTCCTTGTTGTACGGGATGCGCTCGACCAAGGTGGGAAACGGTCCATCGCCGTGCGGTCGATAGACATCGGTGGCGAGTTCGACGCCGTCGCGCATCGCGACCATAAGGTTCTTCTCGATGACCACGTTCATGGCGCTTACCGTGCTCCTTCCCGGCTCAGAACGCCGTGACGCCGCCATCGACGGCCATCGACAGTGCCGTCGTCCAGGTGGACTCGTCTGACAGTAGATAGAGGACCGCATGGGAGATCTCAGCCGGGTCCATCGCATCTTCGGGGTGGAAGTTGGCGTACGTGGCGAGAAGCGCCTCGTTGCCTGCTGCGATCTCACTGAAATACGGTGCGATGTGCCGGGACATCTCGGTGTCGACCGGTCCCGGATGCACTGTGTTGACACGGATTCGGTGCTTGCCGAGCTCGGCAGCGAAGGTCTTGCCCATCCCGGTCACGCCGAACTTGGACGCGGTGTAGGGCAGGTTGAACGGGCCGCCCTTGAGCCCGTTGCCGGAGGAGATGAGCACGATTGACCCGCCGCTGCCGGCATCGACCAGCACCGGCGCGGTCGCCATCACGGTGTTCCACACCCCGACGAGGTTGACGTCGATGACGTCTCGGAACTCCTGCTCGGTGAATTTGTCCCAGGCCTTGAATATTTCGATGCCTGCGTTGGCGACGACACCGTCGAGGCGGCCCAATTCGCTCACACCGGAGTTCACGACCTCTTTCAGTCGCGCGAGGTCGCGGACGTCGGCCTGCTCGGCGATGATCCGCCTGCCGTGCGCCTCGACGAGCTTTACGGTCTCCTGGAGGTCTTCCGGGGTGGCACCGCCGTACTGGACCACCGTGGGGATCGACTCGCAGATGTCGACTGCGATGATGTCGGCGCCCTCTTCCGCGAGGCGGACCGCGTGCGCGCGGCCCTGACCCCGGGCCGCGCCGGTGATGACGACTACCTTGCCGTCCATACGTCCCGCCACTGCAAAAGCTCCATTCTCGAATAGAAACCAGGGCCGCGTTTGCGGGCCTCCACTGGTCGTAGTGCTCGGCCTCGGGCCGCCGCTCGGAACGACCAAGTATGGGGAGTAAGCCACCCCGGCGGATGAGGTCGTCCGTTCATGTGACAACCAATATGCTGACATATATCGTCCAAATTTGGAAGAGTGGGCGCGCTGGTTATCGAATTGCGCGTCCTTCTCACGCACCGACGTTGGTATATGCCGATTTACATGATTCGACAACGATATTGCGATGAATCGTCGCGCAGCGCCGACCGCCGTTTGCGCTTGGGGCACTTCACCGACCGAGCGGGCCCGCTCCCAAATGCCTGTGTCACCCGATCGTTCGTTTCCACCGGCCGCGGCAGGCGCGATGGCCAATGAGGTGGAAGCCGCGATCCTCTGGGATTGCCAGGACCGCACCAACGTGTAGCCCATTGATGCCGATGTCGTCCACCTTTGATCTGTAACGTCCCTACTGCTCACCCGCCGGTTCGGCTGCGCATCGCTGAGGGAGGCGGTGGGACCTTATGCCTCGGAGTCGCTGTTGTTCCTGTAGTAAGAAGCAGCCTCCCTGAACGCAGTAGGCGGAATCCCTCGCCACCGTTTGAAGGCGATCGTGAAGCTGGCTGCGTCTTTGTAGCCCAGCATGCGGGATATTCGCGACACAGAGTGATCCGTATTCGAAAGTAGGTCGGAGGCGAGGTCACACAGGGTGTCGTCCCGTAGCTGGGCGAAGTCGTGACCAGTGAGTTCGAGCCTGCGTTGCAGGGTGCGTGGGGAGACTCGCAGTATTGCGGCTACATTCGCCAGTTTGCGGTTGAGCTCGGGCGCGGCCTTGATGGCTTTGGCGACGGTGTCGGGCCAGTCCCCGGTCGCCCTGAACGAGTCGAGAATTTGGGTATCCGCTTTGACCCACGCGGCGTGCTGGAAGGCGTTACCGAAGGGCAGTTCCTGTGTCGATATCGCGGGCTCCCACCACAGCCGCAGCGTCTCGGAGCCGCAGTCGATCTTGCAGGAGACGTACGTCAAAACCTCGGGTGAGACTTCCGCTAGAGGGAATTCGATATGAGTGAAGGGGAATGGGCCCCCGTAGAGCCACTCGAACGATCGGCTGGTGATATAGAGGTCGCGGTAGACGCTGAACGGGATCAACTCTTCCGGGGCGTCGGGGTAGGTGTACTCGATCCCCGTTACTGTGCCGTCCGGTGTGCGCAGTGGCGCGATCTCGAGGAGCCCAGGGGCATAGTCTACAGCGTTGACAACCTCCACCCACGCCGTAATGGTCGGCGCAGTAGCGAGGGCCATTCCGCGCGCGCCAACGGTGGCCGTGGTGTAGGCGCGCGCGGCTCGCAGCCATAGATCGACACGATCCTTTGTTAAAGCGACGAACTGAAGTTGGAAGGCCAGTTCCTTTTTTGCAGGGATAGTGCTTCCCGGGCGGTTCACCGCGGCGGGATCGATTTCGGCAACCGCGAGTGCAGTTCGCCAGTCGAGATTCGCTTCCTCGAGTAGTCGGCAGAGAACGTGGACACTGAAGTTCGCTACACGCAGATTCTGGTACGAGTTCAATTTCACCGCTGCGTCCTTTCACCGCGGACGCATCGCGATGGTCCAGCGTGTTCATGAACTCTTCGAGGCTGCAGCGTCCACCGACGTCGGCCAGAAGCAGGACGGACAAGAGGTCTCGGTGAGGCCGACGAGGATGCCTTGCCTCCGCATGGTGCGTTCACAAGGCTGCCGGGAGGCGCGGTCCTAGGACGCATCTCTCTCCTCTTCGTTGAGCTTACGAGGCTCCCGAGCGCCGCGGCGTCTAGCGTACGAGCGGTATTGGAGTCCGTCATCAGCTTTGCATCCTGAGCCTTGCACCAAGCGCCATCGCGCGGCAAGAGGACGTATCTGACGCCTTTTCCGGTCTTGTTGGCGTCGAATGCCGTGTCGGTACGGTGTCGACCGCTCCTAATCTGAACCGTAGCGAATGTGAGCAAAGACACCGACTTACTGCGTCTACGCCGGCATCGCGATCGGCTACCTCCGGTAGGCGAACGACGTGGCTAGCAACGCATTGAGCGAGGAGCAAACAGGCGGACTCGCTGACATTCAGCCCCCTACCGCGACTGCGTACTTCGCGTAATCCAACCGACACAGGCGCTCTTCGGGACCCGAGACCATAAGAATCTGGAGAAACTCAATGACATCGACGTCGAATAGCCGACTTGTCATCGAGCAGTACTCGCCCCCGGGCGGCACCGCCGGCCGATCGGTCAGGGTGCGAAACGAGAGTATGGAGCATAGGACGTGACAAGGTTCGACGAGATCGAGCGTGCGGTCGCCGACATCGCCGCCGGCAAACCCGTGGTGGTAGTCGACGACGACGATCGTGAGAACGAGGGCGATCTGGTATTCGCCGCCGAGAAGGCAACGCCCGAACTCGTGGCGTTCATGGTTCGTTACACATCCGGATACCTATGCGTACCACTGTCCGGCGACGACTGCGACCGCCTCGGTCTGCCACCGATGTGCGCTATCAACCAGGACAAGCACGGTACCGCGTACACGGTGGCGGTCGACGCCCGTGAGGGCCTCGGAACCGGTATCTCTGCATCCGACCGAGCCGCGACCATACGACTGCTCGCCGACCCCACCGCCGGTGCCGGCGACTTCACCCGGCCCGGCCACGTGGTGCCGCTGCGCGCGAAAGACGGAGGCGTGCTGCGCCGCCCCGGTCACACGGAAGCTGCCGTCGACCTTGCCCGCATAGCAGACCTCCGTCCGGTGGGCGCCATCTGCGAGATCGTAAGCCAGAAGAACGAGGGCGCGATGGCTCAGACCGACGAGCTGCGGGTATTCGCCGACGACCACGGCCTCGCACTGATCTCGATTGCCGACCTCGTTGCGTGGCGTCGTAAGCACGAGAAACATGTGGTTCGTGTCGCCGAGGCGCGCATACCGACCGCCCACGGCGCATTCCGAGCCGTCGGTTACCAGAGCATCTATGACGAGATCGAGCACGTCGCGCTCGTGTGCGGAGACATCGCCGAACCAGACGGCGACAGCCACGACGTCCTAGTCCGCGTGCATTCGGAATGCCTCACCGGCGACGTGTTCGGATCGCTCCGCTGTGACTGCGGTCCCCAACTCGACGCCGCTCTCGAAATGATCGCGCGGGAGGGTCGCGGTGTCGTTCTCTACATGCGGGGCCACGAAGGTCGTGGAATCGGTCTCCTGCACAAGCTGAAGGCCTACGAACTGCAGGACGCAGGATCCGATACCGTTGACGCCAACCTCCAACTCGGTTTGCCCGCGGACTCGCGCGACTACGGCGTGGGAGCGCAGATTCTCGACGACCTGGGGATCTCCACCGTGCGTTTGTTGACGAACAACCCCGCAAAACGTTTTGGGCTCGACAAATACGGACTGCATATCACTGAGCGTGTGCCGATGCCGCTACGTGCCAATGGCGAGAACGTCGCGTATCTGCGGACAAAACGCGACCGTATGGGCCACGATCTCATCGGCCTCGACGACCATGAACCCGAACTACGGGATAACGAAGCGTTCACCGCTCTCCGATAGCCGATTGAACCGCTGACTTGCCGAGCCGATAGGGCAAAGTAGGTTCAACTGTTGAGCAATACCGATCAGGTCTTCTATTAATCCAATTCGTACGGACCCTGTAGGACTTTCCAGATGGAATCGTCACTGGAAACGGGCAAATTATGGGGGTGCCAGCTTCCAGATGGAATTTAACCGACGCATGAACCCATTCAAATTTGCATATCGCAACGAAACTTCCGATCGAAAAATCATACGCAGCTACTTGAGTCTGGACAATTGTAGTCAGTATCGCGGCCAACCCTCCCTGGCCCGAGTGGAAGATGTTGATGCAGACGTCCGGAGCAGGGATGATGGCGTGACGCTCGGTCATCGTGAACATCTGTCAGGAGAGTCAGTGAGCTTCAAACGAGTGCAGACGGCCGAGGCGTACCCCGACATGATCGCCGAGATCGCAGCGGAGTCGCCGGCGGCGATCTGTATCGAGGAAGTCGACGGGCCGGCCAGAACGTATGGGGAGCTGCATGAGAACGGCCTGGCGT
>NZ_JBFUHV010000294.1:0-6819 GCF_056402215.1 Rhodococcus sp. P4_B6
GGGCAACCAGGACCCGGCCGGTCATCGCGGCCGCGTACTCGATGAGCGGCCATTCGACGACATTGGCCACGAGCAGCGCGACATGTTCCCCAGGACGGGTGTGTTCGAGGAGAGCAGCGGCGATCGCCCGCGCCTTTTCGAGGATCTGGTGATATGTCAGGCGCTGATTCTCTCCGCGATGATCGTTACCGATCAGAGCCAGACGGTCCCCGAACTGGCCTGCCTGTGCTGTCAGCAGGGTGGCCGAGGTGTGGTCGAGCAAATCGATGCTCTCGTCTCGAGTCCAGTGTGCCTGCCGAAGCGGCGTGCCGATCCCTGCGGACATTATGTCTTCCATTCTCCCAAAAGGCACCCGCTGCCCGGTCGGTCGTGAGCGGATGGTGTGAGACTCGTCCGACCAGGTGCCGGTTATCGCGATTTTCAGCTGCTGACGAATTACGCTGGCGGATTCGTAATGTCGTTCAGGACGTCGGTTCGCGGCCATCCCACTCCCCCTATGTCTGCCATCCGCCGTCGATGACGAGATGTTGACCGGTGACGTACGACGACTCGTCCGACGCGAGGTACACCGCTCCTGCGGCGATGTCGTCGCCTGTTCCGAAGCGCTTGACAAGCATGTGATCGAGGCGCCTGGTGTCCGAGGTTCGAACGCCTGATGACAGATTTGGAGCTCCGACCTTCCTACATCAGCCGTCCGCCGCCGACCTCGAGGACTGCACCCGTCATGAAGCTCGACAGATCCGAGGCCAGGAACAGTGCCGTACCCGCGACCTCATGCGGTTCCCCCGCGCGCTTCATCGGAATCGTCGATTCCAGGTTCGCGAACGCTTCGGCAGACATCGCTGCGGTCATGGGTGTGCGGATGAGTCCGGGCGCGATCGCATTGACACGAACAGCCCTGCTCGCGAGTTCCTTCGCGGATGCTTTCGTCATACCCACGATGCCGGCCTTTGCCGCGCTGTAGTTGGTCTGGCCGAAGTTACCGCCCTTACCCGACAGGGAAGACATATTGATGATCGAGCCGCGCCCCTGCTCGCGCATGATCGCGCCGGCGGTCTTCACACCGAGCCAGGTGCCGGTCATGTGGACGTTGACGACCAGTTCGAAGTCGCTGAGCGACATTTTCGCCATCCGGTTGTCGCGGGTGATACCGGCATTGTTGACCCAGATGTCGAGTGATCCGAACTGTGACACAGCACTGTCGGCTACCCGTGAAACCGCGTCTTCGTCGGTCACATTGCATGCAAGAGCCACCACATCCCCGCCACTAAGCGATTCCGCGGCGATCTCGGCCTTGGCCTGGTCGAGATCGGCGATGATGACCTTCGCGCCGTGCTTGGACAACGCCGCGGCGATCTCGTAACCGATTCCCTGAGCGGCTCCGGTGACGACGGCCACCTTTCCTGCTACCAAGCCCGGCTCTGTGACAAGCAATTCCGGAGCCAATGCAATTTCAGACATTCGTCAAACCCTCTTTTCATAGCATGCTCGGCCGATGATCAGCTTCTGCACTTCATGGTTGCTTCGTAGATGCGTTACATATGGGGATCGCGATGGAACCGCTCGGTCGGGGGGCGTTCCGCATCTGCCCGAGGGCCTTTACACCTCCGGTCCGCGATGCCGTGGTTTCGTCCCGAACAGAGACCGGAGGACTAAGTGGCCGAATTCCACTGCGCGCTGTACGTCTTCTCGCATTTTCAACCCATGCCCGCCGTACTCCTCGGGAAGGGCACACCCGAACAGAGGCACCGCAATGGATGTACTCGGCGATAGCGTCGGCCTCGTCGCGGCGAAGTCCTCTGCTTGCGTATGAATACGATTACTGCCGTGACTATCTGGACGAAGCCGTCTTGGTCGATGACTCGAGTTCTTATCTGTACCGAGTCGTGCTGGGAGGTATACGCTCAATGCCTTCGTAGGCGGGTTCGGGACGCCAGGGGAACCATTCCGGAAGGTCGGAGCCCGGGTTGAGTGTCCACACCGGGGGACGCTTGTCCAGGAACGCCTTGACTCCCTCTGCGGCGTCCGGGCCCGATCCGGTGTACGCGATCGCCGCGGACTCGATCTCATGCGCGACCATCGGGTGGTCGGCGCCCATCATCTGCCACAGCAGTTGGCGCGTCAGCGCGACGGATACCGGGGCGGCGCTTCGTGCGATTTCCTGCGCAATCTCGGTGGCGACGGCGAGGACTTCTTCGGCGGGATGGAGGCTGCGCACCAGCCCGGCTTCAAGAGCTTCCTTGGCCCGGAACACTCGCCCGGTCATCGCCCAGTCCAGGGCACGGTTCGGTCCGACGACGCGCGGGAGGAACCAGCTTGCCGCGCCGTCAGGAACGATGCCACGAGCTGTGAACGGGAACCCAATCTTCGCAGAGTCCGCGGCGACCCGGATGTCCATTGGAAGAGTCAGTGACGCACCGAATCCCACGGCCGGCCCGTTGATCGCAGCGATGACGGGCTTGAGGGAGCGGAAAATGCGCAGGGTTACTCGCCCACCGGTATCACGGGGCGGACCTGATTCGCCGTTTGTCCGGTTGAACGAGTCCCCCCCGGAGGAGAGGTCCGCCCCAGCGCAGAACGCGCGCCCGGATCCTGTCACCACGACGGCGCGCACCGAGTCGTCGGCGTCGGCAGCGTCGAAGGCGTCGATGAGTGCGTCGCACATGGCGGTGGTCACTGCGTTGAGGTTCTCGGGGCGATTGAGTGTCACGAATGCGACGTTGTCGGAGACCTCGTAGAGGATGTCGGGCACGGTCTGTGGTCCTTTTCCGGCTTGTTCAGTGGTTGAGGAGTTCGAGGATCGTGGCGTTGGCCATGCCGCCGCCCTCGCACATCGTTTGGAGCCCGTATCGGATTCCGTTCGCCTTCATGTGGTGGACGAGCGTGGTCATCAAGCGGCCACCAGAGGCGCCGAGCGGATGGCCCAGGGCGATGGCGCCACCATTCGGGTTCAGACGGGTCGGGTCGGCACCGGTCTCGGCCAGCCAGGCCATCGATACGCTCGCGAACGCCTCGTTGACCTCGAATGCACCGATGTCGGCGATGCCCAGCCCGGCCTTACCGAGGACCTTCTCCGTCGCCGGAATCGGACCGGTCAGCATGAGCACTGGGTCGACACCGGCCAGCGCGAAGCTGTGCAGTCGTGCGAGCGGCTTCCATCCCAGCTGACGTGCACGTTCGCTGGTCGTGATGAGCAGTGCGGAAGCGCCGTCGGAGATCTGCGAGGAGTTCGCGGCCGTGATGACTCCGTCCTCGGAGAATGCCGGCTTGAGCTTGGCTAACGACTCGAGCGAGCCGCCGCGCCGCACACCCTCATCGGTGTCGACGACCGATGACGTTCCGTCCTCACCCGTCACCTCGATGGGAGCGATTTCGTTCTTGAAACGGCCTGCATCGATCGCCTCGGCGGTCTTGGCGTGCGACTCGAGTGCATGCTGGTCGAGATCGGTGCGGCTGAAACCCCAGCGGCGGGCGATGGTCTCCGCGCTCACTCCCTGGTTGAACTCGATTCCGTCGTAGCGAGCAAGAGCTTTGGGTCCGTACGGTTCCCCGAACCCTGCCCGCCGCGGTGAACCCATCGGCACGCGACTCATCAGCTCGACACCGCCGGCGACCGCGATGTCGTACTGACCCGACATGACACCTGCGGCGGCGAAGTGGACTGCCTGCTGCGACGAACCACACTGACGGTCGATGGTCACCGCGGGGATGTCCTCCGGCCAGCCGGCTCCGAGCACGGCGAAGCGGCCCAGGTTTCCACTCTGTTCACCTACCTGCGACACGCAGCCCCAGATCACGTCCTCGACCAGGGTGGGATCGAGGTCGTTTCGGGCCGCGAGTGCCTCGAGCACCATGGCGGACAGGTCAACCGGGTGGACGCCGGCCAAGGCGCCGTTGCGCTTCCCTACGGGGCTTCGTACTGCATCGACAATGACGGCGTCTCTCATTGGACTACCTTTCTCGGCTTCTGACTACGGTCGCGACGGCACCCTCTGGCCGTCGTGGGGGGTCGATCGATTTGTGGGTCTTCAGGATCCGGTCCACTTCGGCGTCCGCTTCTCCGCGAACGCCCGGGCACCTTCTTGTGCGTCGGAGGACGCGAAGACAGGACCGGTGATGTCTCGTTGGCGATCGAACTGCTCGGTGGTGGACCAGTCACGCGCCTGCGCGACCACTTGCTTGGTGGCGCGCACGGCGAGCGGACCGTTGGCCACGATCCGTCCGGCCAACTCGAATGCCCCGGCCAGCGCCTCGCCCGGTTCGGTTACCCGATTGATCAGTCCGAGTTCGAGAGCGCGGTCGGCGGTGAGGTGCTCACCGGTCAAGGCGTACTCGAGTGCGACTCGTTCGGGGATCAGCCTGGGCAACCGGAGCAGTCCCCCGGCGGCGGCAACCAGACCCCGTTTCGTTTCTGGCAGGCCGAAGACAGCGGCCGATGAGGCCACGACCAGATCGCAGGCAAGTGTGATTTCGAAGCCGCCTGCCAGGGCATAGCCCTCGACTGCGGCGATCAGGGGCTTCTGTGGTGGGTTCTCGACGAAACCTGCGAAGCCGCCCTGGGGTGTGGCCGGGCGGATTCCTTGTACGAACGCCTTGAGGTCCATTCCTGCGCTGAAAGTGCCGCCGGCTCCGGTAATGATGCCGACGACCAGATCGTCCCGCCGGTCCAGTTCCGCGAGCGCCGACTCGATTCGCTCTGCAACTTCCAGATCTACCGCGTTCCGTGCGCTGGGCCGATTGATGGTAATCACCAGTGCGCCATCTGTGACTTCGGTGAGCACGACTGGGGCATGCGTCTTTGGCTCAACTGCTGTCATCGCGATCCTCCTGTGGCAGTGCGATTCATAAGCCCAGCGACTTGCTGATGATCGTTTTCATGATTTCGCTGGTTCCGCCGTAGATTCGGGTCACCCGTGCGTCGGCGTAGAGACGGGCGATGGGATATTCGAGCATGTATCCGTATCCGCCGAACAGTTGCAGGCACTTGTCGACCACTCTGCCCTGTAACTCTGTGCAGAAGAGTTTGACCTTGGCCGCGTCGACGGCGCTCAGTTCGCCTTGGTCGTGGTCGTCGAGCGCCCTGTCGACGAGCATCTGCCCCGCCTCTATCTCCGTCGCGCATTCGGCGAGAATGAATTTCGTGTTCTGCATGCTCGACAGCGGCCTGCCGAAGACGTTGCGGTCCTTGACGTAGGTGGTGGTTTCGTTTAAGGCGGCGACTGCGGCAGCCTGTGATCCCACTGCGATCGACAGCCGTTCCTGGGCGAGATTGTGGCCGAGGTAGTCGAACGCACGACCTTCTTCGCCCAACAGGTTCGCAGCCGGCACCCGCACGTTGTCGAAGTACAGTTCGACGGTGTCCTGCGCCTTCATCCCCAGCTTGGACAGGGTGCGGACCACACCGAATCCGGGGCTCGAGGTTTCTACGACGAGGATGCTCAGGCCCGCGCGCCGGTTGTCCAGGTCGACCGGTGCCGTCCGTGCGACGACGAGCATCAAGTCTGCGTTGA
Organism: Rhodococcus sp. P4_B6; assembly: GCF_056402215.1. Lineage (NCBI taxonomy): Bacteria > Bacillati > Actinomycetota > Actinomycetes > Mycobacteriales > Nocardiaceae > Rhodococcus > Rhodococcus sp. P4_B6. Next base: position 5,511 of record NZ_JBFUHV010000294.1, read on the forward strand.
CGCCACCGGTGATGAAGGTTTTCGACCCGTTCAGCACGTAGGTGTCACCATCGCGGGTGGCGGTACTGCTGATGCCTGCGAGGTCCGATCCGGTCCCCGGTTCGGTCATTGCGATTGCGGAGATCAGGTCGCCGCTGGCGGCGCCGGGAAGCCATCGTTGCTTTTGTTCCGCAGTGGCGTACTTCAGCAGGTACGGCAGCACGATGTCCATGTGAACTCGCAGCGACCCCAGGCCGAGCTTCGCGCGCAGGGTCTCCTCGGTGAGGACGGCGCTGTACTTGTAGGTCTGCTCGCCGCTTCCTCCGTATCCTTGCGGGATCTGGATTCCGAGAATGCCGAGCTCGCCAACCTCGTTGTAGAATTCGCGCGGCGGAGCGCCCTGCTCTTCCCACTTCTCGAAGTTGGGTACGACATTCTTTTCGAGGAACCCTCGTACCATCCGCCGGAATGCGTCGTGTTCGTCCGTGAAAACCTTGCGTTTCATCTCGACTTTCCTGATCAGTGAAGGGGTAGTCGTGGCCGTGGTGGTCCAGCCTCAGTTATCGCGGTGCCATGCGGTTGGCGCCGTCGAGCCGGAGGGTCTCACCGTTCAGGTAGCCGTTGTCGATGATTGAGCACGCCAGCTTGGCGTACTCGTCCGGTTCACCGAGTCGCGCCGGGTGGGGAACCCCACTTGTAAGGGACTGGCGCACGTCGTCACGCAATCCTGCAAGCATCGGGGTATCCATTAGGCCCGGCGCGATCGTGCACACTCTGATGTTCTTTGTAGCAAGGTCGCGTGCTGCGCAGATCGTCAGGCCTGCGACACCTGCCTTGGATGCGGCGTATCCGGCTTGTCCGATCTGCCCCTCGAAGGCAGCGATGGACGCGGTCCACACCATCACGCCACGCTCGCCGGCGATCAGCTCGTTTCCGGCCATGTTTGCGGCGGCAACACTTGACACGTTGAAAGTCCCGAGGAGGTTGGTGCGCACGATAGTGGCAAACAAGTCACCGTCACCCCGCGAGCCGTCCTTGTTCACAAGCCGGACCGAGCCTCCACGGCCGGCTGTGTGCACGAGCACTCGGAGCGGTGATCCGAGCGATGCCTCCGCAACGGCGTTCTCGACTTCGCCGATGTCAGTCACATCGGCAGGAACGAATCGTGCGCGTTCACCGAGCGATGCCGCGACTTCCTTTCCCTGCGAGGACGGAAGATCAGCGATGACGACCGACGCACCCAGGTCGATCAGTCGGCGAGCTGTTGCGAGCCCCAGTCCGGAGGCTCCGCCCGTCACCAGAGTGGACTTGCCGTTGATATCCATAACTC
>NZ_JBFUHV010000295.1:0-6496 GCF_056402215.1 Rhodococcus sp. P4_B6
AAACTCCGCCAACTCCGACCCACCAAAAATCGTGGTCGGCGCCACCACCAGCGTCGCCCCCGCACACACCGCCATCACCAACTCGAACACCGACGCATCGAAACTCGGCGACGCGAAATGCAACACCCGCGAACCCGCCGACACCCCGAGCCGAACCCGCTCGTCYGCCGCCAGATTCACCAGACCCCGATGCGTGACCGCCACACCCTTCGGCCGTCCCGTCGACCCCGAGGTGTAAATCACATATGCCGGATGATCCACCGACAACGCCCGCGTCCGATCGGCATCGGTCACCGCATCCGCCGGATATGCGGCAACGGCCGACAAAAATTCGTCGTCGTCGAGAACCAACCACAGTGTCGAATCCGGCAAACCCGCCCGCAATGCCGCCGTCGTGACACCGATCGGCGCACCACAATCCTCCAGCATGAACGCGATGCGGTCAGCCGGATAGTTCGGATCGACCGGAACGAACGCCGCTCCCGCCTTCGCCACCGCCCACACACTCGACACCGACTCCCGCGACCGCGGCAATGCCAACGCCACCACGATCTCCGGGCCGACCTGGAGGTCGATCAGGAGACGGGCGAGCCGGTTCGAGGTGTCGTCCAGGGCGCGGTAGCTGAGAGTGTCGGCGGATGGCCCGGGCCCGGGCGCGACGAGGGCGTCACCGTCCGGGTTGCCGCGGACGGCGCCGGCAAGCAGGTCCGGCAGCGTGACCGGTGCGAATCCGGCGCGTCCGGTGGCCGGAACCAGGTTGCGGCGTTCGTCGTCGTCGAGGATCTCGAGGTCGCCGATCAGGCGCGGGGCGCCGGTGTCGGAGGTGAGGAAAGCGCCGAGGAATCGGGTGAAGCGGGCGTGGTGGGCGTGGAGGGCGTCTTCGGAGTACAGGTCCGGGTTGGCCTCGAGGTCGAGGTTGAGGCTGGTGCCGGCGACGCCGTGGTAGACGTTGACGGCGAGGTCGCTGATGGGGCCGGTGGACAGCAGTTCGAGGCGGCCGACGATGCTGCCGAGGGTGATCTCGGTGTGGAACAGCATGACGTTGATCAGTGGGCCGTAGAAGCCCTGATGATCGGTGGCGGCGTCGCGCCGGATGTCGATGTGCGGGTACCGCTGGTGCCGGAGCGCCGCGGTGACCTCCAATCGGACCGCTGCCACCAGATCGGCGTTCGTCATGTCCGGGCGCACGTGCAGGCGAAGCGGGACGACGTTGGACACCATGCCGCCGGAGCGGCGGAGCAGCGCGGTGGTGCGGGCGGTGACGGGCAGACTGACCGCGACCTCTTCGCGTCCGGTCATTCGGGCGAGGTAAGCGGCGAAGGCGGCGATGACTTCGAAGGCGGCCGACGAGTCGTGGCGGTTCGTCGCGGCGTCGAGGTGGTCGACGAGGGGGCCGGGGATCTGGCCGCCCGTCGTGCGGCTGCGTGCCCGCGCGGGGGCGGTCCGGTCGACGAGGCTGTGCGGTTCGCCGAGGGTAGATGCCCGGTCGGACCAGTACTCCCGGTCGGCGAGGTAGCGCGACGACGTCCGGTAGTCGTCGTCGACGCGGGCGACGTCGGTGAGTTCGGCGGCCTTGGACGGCGCCACAGTGCGCCCCTCGACGGCCGCGGTGTACAGCTCCGCGGTCCGGTCGACGAGCRTCACCGAGCCCATGCCGTCGAGTGCGACGTGGTGCACGCGGCAGTACCAGTAGTGGTGGTTCGGCCCGATCCGCAGGACCGCCGAGGTCACCAGCCGGTCGCGGCACACGTCGAGCGGGGTGGTGTACTCCCGCCGCATCCACTCCGTGGCCGCCGCCCTCGGATCGGGCTCGTGCTGCAGGTCGACCAACCTGACCGATGCCTCCAGCGTCGGATCGATCAGCTGGTAGGGAACTCCGTCGACCTCGACGAGGCGGAGGAAGGCGGAGCCGAGTTCGCGGCCCGCGGCGATCAGCGACTCCGACAGCAGCGGGACGTCGAGGGCACCCACCAGTTCGACGCACTGCGCGATGTTGACGGGCACTGCGGGATCGAGCTGCTGGGCGAACCACATGCCCCGCTGAGCGGCGGAGAGCGGAAATGCACCGTCCGGAATGCGACCTTCCGCGGTCACGTCACCACCCGGTACAGCTTCGACCACCTTGTTCGTCCTCTTCCCACTCCGGCGGTGGGAAGAACCCACCGGCCACCCAAGAAACTCATAGTGACCCGCGAACCTGGGAATTTACCGAACATTACCCGGGAGTACGCTTCAGGTTCCTATCGGACGAGCGGTTCGGACCGTTTCAACGTGTCTCACGATGTGGACATCTCGGGCATATTCCCATGTACATCATGTTTGTCGGCGGTCTACGTAGAACTGCCCCACGCCTTCCGGAGAAGGAATGGGGCAGCGGTCGGCCGGGAGCTATCCGGCGGCCACACCCTTGATCCGGGCGATCCGGTTCCGCAGCCCCCACTGGGTGACCTTGAGGAGGGCCTCGCGGACGATCCCGCCGCTCATCTTGGATTCACCGATCTCCCGCTCCGTGAACGTGATCGGAACCTCACGGACCGTGAAGCCCTCCTGAATGGCCCGCCAAGCCAGGTCCACCTGGAAGCAGTAGCCGTGTGACTCCACCGCGGCGAGGTCGAGCTTCTCGAGCACCTCACGGCGGTATGCGCGGTACCCGCCGGTGATGTCCTTGATCTTCACGCCGAGGGCCAGCCGTGAGTAGATGTTCCCGCCGCGTGACAGCCACTCGCGGTGTTTCGGCCAGTTGACCACCGTGCCGCCCGGCACGTACCGCGACCCGAGGACGAGGTCGGCACCGGCATCGACCTGCTCGAGCAGGCGATGCAACTGTTCCGGGGCGTGGCTGCCGTCGGCGTCCATTTCGACGAGCACGGTGTAGTCGCGGTCCAGGCCCCACCGGAAGCCGGCGATGTAGGCGGCGCCGAGACCGTTCTTCTCCGTCCGGTGCATCACGTGGATGCGACCGGCGTCGTCGTTCGACGCGAGGGCATCCGCGACGTCTCCGGTGCCGTCGGGGCTGCCGTCGTCGACGACGAGAACATGCGTCCGCGGCAGCGCCGCATGCAGGCGCCGCACGATCGGGCCGAGATTCTCCCGCTCGTCATACGTCGGAATGATCACCAGAGTCCGTGCGCTCGGTGCCCCGCTCTGCCCGGAACCGGTCTCCGATGTCATGAGGATCCTCCCTGCCGGCATCTGCCGGCGCCTTCTCGGTACTGCTGTGACTCAGTGTGCGAACGGTGCGTCGTCGTTGCACCACGGCGAACGCGACGGCAGCGACGGCGCCGACACAGAGAAGAATCTCCGGAATCGGGCCGAGCCGACTAGCCAGCGTAGTACCGGTGCTCAGCGGCACCTGCGACACCAGGGCCGCGGGGACGAAGAGCGGAGTTTCCGCCACCGTGGCCCCGTCGGGTCCGATGATCGCGCTCACACCGCTGGTGGCGGCCACGACGACGGCGCGCCCGTGCTCCACGGCCCGCACCTTCGACATGGCCAGTTGCTGGTAGGTCATTTCGGTGTCGCCGAACGTGGCGTTGTTGGTGGGGACCGCGAGGAGTTCGGCGCCGCTGCGCACCGACTGCTCGAACGCCCGGTCGAAGGCGACCTCGTAGCAGGTCGCGACGCCGACCGCGATCCCGTTCGCGTGGACGACGCCGTCACCGTCGCCGGGAACGAAGTTGCCGGCGCGGTCGGCGTACGAGGAGAAGTGCCGGAAGAATCCGCGATACGGCAGGTATTCGCCGAACGGCTGGATGATCTTCTTGTCGTGCCGCTCCTGCGGTCCGGCGTCGCCGTCCCACACGATCACCGAGTTGGTGGTGGTGCGGTCGGAGTTCACGAGCACCGCGCCCACCAGGATGGGTGCGCCGATCGCCTCGGACGCGCGGGAGATGTCCGCGGCGGCGTCGGCGTTGCGCAGCGGGTCGATGTCGGATGCGTTCTCGGGCCAGACGACGAGGTCGGGTTGCGGCGCCGCGCCCGACGCCACGTCGTCGGCGAGTTCGAGGGTGCGGTTCACGTGATTGTCGAGGACGCGTTTGCGTTGGTCGTTGAAGTCGAGACCGAGTTTGGGGACGCTGCCCTGGATCGCGGCGACGGTGATCGTCCGGTCGCCCGAGTCCATTCCCGGCAGTGCCGGCCACAGCGCGAGGGAGACGACCGTCGCGGCGAGCGCGGCGACCAGACCGCCTGCGAGCGGCCGCACCCAGTTCGTGGCGCCGCCCGACCGGGCCCGCACCGTCACCGCGACGGACGCCAGTCCGGCGCCGGTCAGCGCGACGGCGAAGCTGAGCAGCGGGGAACCCCCGATGCTCGCGAGCGGCAGGAACCAGCCCTCCGACTGGCCGAACGCCAACCGCCCCCACGGGAAGCCGCCGAACGGCACGCTCGCCCGCAGCCATTCCGTCAGCGACCAGCACGCCGCGATCCACAGCGGCGCCCAGCGCAGCCGGGAGACCAGCACGGCGAGTACGCCGAACAGTCCGATGAACAGCGACTCGACCGCTGCGAGCGCGAGCCACGGGAGGGCACCGACGAATACCCCGATCCACGGGAGCAGCGGCACGAGAAAACCGAGTCCCGCGAGGTAGCCGTAGCCGAAGCCCGCGCGCAGCCGCGGCGCCGCGCCGCCGGCACCGGTGAGGACGAGCGTCAGCAGGGCGATGCCGACGGGAGCGAGAAACCACAGGGGGCGGGGCGGAAATCCGCCGAAGACGAGGAATCCTGCGGCCACCGACAGGACGGAGCGCACGAGCACGCCCCGCTTTCCGGTGGTCCAGCGTGCCGTCGTGCTACCGCTCATGGACGACGCTCCCCCGGTGAACCGAACGCAGCAGGACCGGCGTGGGTGCGTCGTCCTCGAGACGCGGCAGGGCGGGCACCCGGGACCGGGGATCGGTCGACCACCGCTGCACAGAATCCTTGGGGGCACTGACCACCAGTTCGCCCGCATCCCACACGGCGTACGACGCCGGCGCACCCGGAGCGAGCGTCCCGGCGAGCCCGTCGCGGACCCCGCCGGCACGCCACGCACCGCGGGTGGCGGCCGAGAACGCGGCGCGCGGGGAGATCCCGCTGCCGGGTGTGCGGTGGTGGACGGCCGCGCGCAGCATCGCCCAGGGTTCGACCGGGGTGACGGGTGCGTCGGAACTCAGTGCGAGCGACACCCCGGCGGAAGCGGCGGCGGCGAACGGGTTGAGGGTGACGGCACGCTCGGTTCCGAGGCGCTGCGCGTACAGGCCGTCGGTTCCGCCCCACAGGGCGTCGAATGCGGGCTGGACGCTGGCGATCACACCCCACTGCGCCAGCCGCGCCGCGTCGTCACCGGTCATCATTTCGGCGTGCTCGAGTCGGTGCCCGGCGGCCGCGACCGCGGGACCGCCCAACTCGTCGGCGACGACGGCGAACGCGTCGACCGCGGCCCGGACGGCGGCGTCGCCGATGACGTGGAACCCGGCCTGGATGCCGGCGATCGTGCAGGCGCGCACGTGCGCGGCGATCTCGTCGACTCCGAGGTAGCTCTTGCCGGTGCCGCCGTCCAGGTCCGCATAGGGTTCGCTGAGCCACGCCGTGTGCGAGCCGAGGGATCCGTCGATGAACAGGTCGCCGCCCAGCGCGTGCGCGCCGGTGGCGTCGAGCAACTTCCTGGCCTCGTCGGCGTCGGTGACCGCCTCACCCCAGTAGCCGCGGACCTCGACGCCGTGCGGGGTGGCGAGGAGTTCACGGAAATCGTCGAGTCCGGCGATGTCGGGTCCGCCGCACTCGTGGACCGCGACGATGCCGCGCGAGGCGATGGCGTCGAGGGCGGCGACGCGGGCGGCGGACCGCTGCCCGGCCGTCAACAGCGAGCGGGCGACGGTGCGGGCGGCGTGGTGCGCCTCGAAGGTCAGCGGCCCCTCGGACGAGAACCCCGAGGTCTCGCTCAGATCCGGGACCGACCGGCGCAGGGCCGTCGAGCACACGGCCGAGTGGACGTCGATCCGGGACAGGTACACAGTGCGTCCGGGGGCGGCCTCGTCGAGTTGCGTCGTGGTCGGGCCAGTGCCTTCCGGCCACGCCGATTCGTCCCAGCCGTGTCCCCAGATGACCGCGTCGGAATGGGTGCGGGCGAAGGACGCGAGCCGGTCGAGGCACTCGCGGAGCGAACCGACCCCCACCAGGTCGAGTCCGACGATGTTCAGGCCGAGCGCCGTGACGTGCACGTGGGTGTCGACGAACGCCGGTGTGACGAACGCCCCGCCGAGGTCGACCACGTCGGCGCCGGGGTGCAGCGCGCGGGCCGCGCGGTCGTCGCCGACCCACGACACGACGCCGTCGGTCACTGCCATCGACGTGGCGTCTGGAGCAAAGGAACTGTAGATTCGGCCGCCGACCAGCAGTTGTGTAGTCACAGGCAACCAGTCTGCCTCTTAGGGCAGAACGCGGGGATCACGGGTCGGGGTTCGGGGGTCCTCGTCGATCACTTCGCCCTCGAAGACCTCGTCGACCACCTCTCCCT
>NZ_JBFUHV010000296.1:0-6482 GCF_056402215.1 Rhodococcus sp. P4_B6
CGTCGGATGCGGAGTGAGCGCTGGCCGACCGTTCCGATGGGTAAGGTGATCCGTCCGGCTGGATCGAGTGACAATGAACTTAATCACTAATTTCAGGTGGCAACATATGCGTGTGCACAGTCAAGGATGAACTGTCTGTGCATGCCCACACTCGGTGGCGCTTGATACGTCTTCTCCGAGGAATTTGGAGAAGCCGCGACTGCCGATGGATCGCTGCCCACGAAAAGGGCGTTGCCGAGGTCGTTTTGGGCGCTTTCTCCCGCGCGACTAATGGCGCCGAGTTCGAGATATCGCGAATAACTCAGCGGCACTGTATAAATCGACCGTTTCGGGGCGCAGAAGGCTCTCGCGGAGATCTGGAGGTCGAGGAGCAGGCCCTACTTGTCTCTGACCGCAAACGTGGAGGCGCGGACCAGGAATTCATCTGACCTGCAATTTCTGCACAAATGCATATCGGCGTGCAGGACTGTCCCTTGTTCGTCCACACGCTCGTTCCTACCTTTCTTCTAACCGCATCAGAAAGGGGACATCATGGTCCAGAGCGACTCGGTCTCGTCAGTTCGGGGTCTCATTCCAGCCCACCTCACTCCAATGTCGAGGGGAGGAGCGATTCACTGGGACGCATTCACCACCCATCTCCGGTGGCTTGCGGCAATACCAGGAGTTGAATGGATCACCACCACCGCCCACGCCTCGGAGGTCGCGACCCTGACCACCGACGAACGCCAACGCATGATCGAGCACGCCGTCTCCGTCGTTCCGGAATCCGTCGGCGTGGTCGCCGGCGTCTACGACGACGGCAGTGCCCGAGCCGCGGCCGAGGCACGACGTTCGGTCGACTCTGGAGCGAAGGCGCTCTTGGTCTTCCCCTCGGGAGTCTTCGCCGGCGGGTCACAGCAGCGCTCGGAATCGCAGCGTTCCCACTACGAAGCGGTCGCTGAAGCTGTGGACGTGCCCCTGATCATCTTCAAGTATCCGGTCGGCAACCCTCTCACGCTGCCGCTCGAGACCACCCTGGAAATCTGTCAGACCATCCCGACCGTGGCGGCCATCAAGGAATGGTCCTACGACATCGTCGAGTACGAGGACACCTGGCGGGCGATCAAGGCCGACGCGCCCCACGTCTCGGTCTTGAGCAGCTTCAGCCGCGCCCTCTTTGCATCCCTTCTGGTGGGCAGCGACGGGGTGCTGAGCGGTCACGGCAGTATCGTCGCGGATCTGCAGAGTGAACTCCTCGCCGCAATGCAGGCCGGCGACCTGACCGGGGCGCGAAAGGCCTGGGATCGCATCTACCCCCTTGCCGTTGCCTGCTACGCCGATCCCTTCTTCGACCAGCACAATCGGATGAAGGCGGCCCTGGGCATCTTGGGGCGAATCCCGAGCGACGCCACGTATGTGCGGCGCCCCTTGGTGGAGGTCGACGACACTGAGCTCGCCACTCTCGAGGCCGCCTGCGTCGCCGCTGGGCTCGTGTAACGCTCATGTCCTACGTCCACCTCTTCAGTCCGAGCGCGATCGGCGGCGTCGAGATGCGCAACCGGGTCGTGTTGCCCAGCATGACCACTCGCCTGGCCACCCCCTCCGGAGAGGTCACGCCGGAGCTCGTGAGTTACTACCAGGAACGAGCCAGGGGTGGCTGTGGTCTTGTGATCGTGGAGATGGCCTCGCCGCAGCGTCGTGGTCGGCACCGAGGGCGCGAGCTGGGCATCGACTCGGACGAGTACATACCCGGGTTGCGCTCCCTCGTCGCGGCCATCCACGAGCAGGGGGCTCGGGCCGGCATCCAACTGGGCCACGGCGGAGCGAGGGCGCTGCCGACGGAACTCGGCGGGCGCCCCCTGGCCTCGACTGCGGGGCCGGTTCCGGTATTCGAGACGGCACGCTTCGTGAACTTTCCCGAGCTCTTCGACGAGGATTCTCTGGAGCAGCTCGTGGTGGATCACGTCGCCGCGGCCAGACGGGCTGAGGAGGCGGGGTTCGACATGATCGAGCTCCACGGCGCCCACGGATACCTTCTGGCGCAGTTGATCAGCGCCGACGAGAACCAGGTGCTGCCGAACGCCGCGGCCCGGTACGACTTCCTCGCGTCGTTGGTGCGCCGCATCGTCGAAGCTGTCGGAATTCCCCTGAGCTATCGCCTCAGCGGTCAGGACTACTACTCCGCCGGACAAACCGTGGACGACTCGCTCGCGTTCCTTCCCTACCTCGAGAACGCCGGCGTCTCCGCCGTCTCGGTGACCGGCGGGCACTACAAGTCCGTCGATCCCGAGATCATGATTCCGCCGATGCCGTACGGGGACGGCGTATTCCTCGACGCGGCCAGGGCGGTCAAGGCGCGCACGCGCCTGCCCGTCATCGCGGTTGGGCGGGTGAATGCCCCGGCTGTGGCCGAGGACGCTCTCGCACAGGGGTGGGCGGATTTCGTCGCGGTGGGGCGCGGCCAGATCGCCGATCCGCACTGGGCGCGCAAGACGCAGCAACACCTGCAAGTGCGAGAGTGCCTGGCGTGCAATCACTGTGTGCGGACCATGCGATCGGGTCAACAGCTCGCCTGCGCGGTGAACCCCACCGTGACGACCACCGACCGGCCCGCCACTCGAACCGTTGCGCAGCGCCGACTCGTGTTCGGTGCCGGGCCGGCCGGCCTGACCTACGCAGTGGAATCGGCTCGAGCGGGACACGAGGTGTACGTCATCGCGCGGGACCGCACCTGGAAGGCGGCGGCAGCACCCACCTTCAACGGCTACCGACCGGATCGACAGCGGATGCGCCGCTACTTCGACGGACTGTGGAGGGAGGCCGTCGAGGCCGGGGTTCACATCGCCCCGGAAGGGGAGCGGGAACCACCGCCCGAATGGCGTACGAACGTCGACGTCGTCGCTGACGCCAGAGGCGCCACGTACGTGGGCAACCTCGGTCCCCTCGTCCGCATCCTCATCCGAGTCCTGTCCCGCGTACCCCTGCCGAAGCGGCTGATGAAAAGCGACCGGCTCCACCACATATTGCTCTACGACCTGCGCAACCCCCGGAGGAAGGAGCCGACCCGCATTCCGGGGGCTCGCACCATCAAGATCGGCGACGCGGCACAGCCGGGTGAGTTGGCCGCTGCCGTGCGCGATGCATACACCCAAGCGTGGAAGGAAAACAGTGATGACTAATCACCCGATGCGATGCATCGTCACCGGCGGCAGCCAAGGCATCGGCGAGGCCATCGTCGAGAAACTCCTGTCAGATGGAGCTGCTGTCGCCGTAATCGACCGGCAGGCGCCCTCGGCGCGACTGAAGGACCGAGTCGCTTTCGCCGAGTGCGACGTGAGCAACGCCGCGGCTATGGAGCAGGCCGCCGTGGCGTTGACAGCTGCATTGGGCGGGCCGCCCACCACGGTGGTCGCCAATGCAGGAAGGTGCGTATCCGGCCGGTTGGCGAGCGACCCGGTCGACAACCTCGTCAACCACTTTCAGATCAACACCTTGGGAGTGCTCAACACCTTCCGCCCCCACATCTCCCAGATGCGCGCCGAAGGGGGTGGATCACTGATCGCGATCACCTCGAACTGTGCGCACAAGCCCCGCCTCGACCTCGGCGCCTACTGCGCCACCAAGGCCGCCACCAAAATGATGGTCGAATGCCTCGCACTCGAACTCGCAGCTGACGGAATCCGCGTCAACGCTGTCGCTCCCGGTTCCTGTGACACCGAGATGCAGCGCCGTCAATGGGAGGAGCTCGGTGTCCCGAAGGACCGACAGGTCGTCGGCGACCTGACGTCCTATCGATCCGGCATCCCGGCAGGCAGGCTGGCGACGCCAAACGACATCGCACAGGCGGTCGGCTTCCTGGCCTCACCGGCGGCCGAGTTCATGCGAGGCGTGACGTTGGTCGTCGACGGCGCCCAGTCGATCTGAATCATTCGGGTGCGCAGTCGCTTTGAATCTCACAAAGCGATTGGCGCCACCGACCGTCCTCGCAGCGACCCAAAACGGGTCCTCCCGACATCCCCGGAGAATTCGTCATGACCGGCACCCAGGACCCCACGGCGACCGCCGAGTCGGCGACGCAACGCGGAAACGCATCCCCACCGTCCACCCGCAGGGCGATGCTGGGCCTCGGCCTCGGCAACACCCTCGAGTGGTACGACTGGATGATCTTCGGCCTCCTCGCCGCGTTCATCGGGCCGCAGTTCTTCCCGTCGCAAGACCCTGTGTCGTCCACCCTCGACGCGCTGGCCGTATTCGCGGTCGGGTTCTGCGTCCGGCCGCTGGGCGGAGTCCTGCTCGGCAATGTCGCCGACCGCATCGGCCGTCGCCGGGTGATGCTCTGGTCGGTCGGCATCATGGCGGCCACCACCCTCGGCATCGCGCTGCTGCCGTCCTACGACTCGATCGGCGTCTGGGCCGGGATCCTACTGCTGGCATGCCGGCTGCTCCAGGGCCTGTCCACCGGCATCGAGGCACCGCTGTCCACGGCGTACGCCGTGGAATTGATGCCGGCCGGACACGAGGGTAGGGCGGCCGGTTACATCAGCTTCTTCCAGAACTTCGGCATCCTGCTCGCCTCCGTGGTCAGCTTCGCGACCAGCTACACCATCGGCGGCGACGCCATGTCGACGTGGGGCTGGCGGGTCCCGATGCTGGTCGGTGCTGCGATGAGCTTTTTCGTGCTCTACCTGCGGCGTGCGCTGCCCGAGACACTGTCGGAGGAGGAGAAGGCCGAACGCACGTCGGGCACCTGGGAGGGCGTCCGACGGCACTGGCTCGGCCTAGCCGCGATCATCTTTGTCGTCGGCGCCGCGCAGGCCTACAACTACGCGTGGAACGTCGGTCTGCCCAGCCTGGCCCGCGGCACCTACGGCGAGAATCCGACCACGATCTTCGCCGTAACCAGCATCCTCGGCGTGATCATGCTGGTCGGATCGATCATCACCGGCCGGATCGCCGACCGGGTGCGCCTGTCCCGGGCGTTCGTTGTCACTCGCCTCGCGGTCGTCCCCGGCATCTTCCTGATGTTGCTGTACGCCGGCGACGGTCTGAGCACCTTCACCGTGGTCCTGCTGCTGGGTGGCGTACTGCTGGCAGCGAACATGACGCTCTACAACGTCGTGTCCACGTCGCTGATGCCCAAGTACTGCCGGGCAACCGGCACCGGGCTCGGCTACGGCATCGCCGTCGCCGCCTTCGGTGGCACCGCGTCCTACCTGATCGTCTGGTTGCAGAGCCGCAACTTGTTGTGGGCCTTCCCCGTCTACACCGCCGTTCTGTCGGTCATCAGCGTGGTCCTCTACATTGCAGCCCGCCGCCGCAGCGGCACCTTCGCCGGAGAGTGAACACCACGTCGCCAGCATGTACTGACCAACTACGAGGAGCACCACGATGAGCGACAGCGTTGACCAACATAGACTCGCCAAGACACTGACCTGGCGCGACGGAATGGCCCTTGCGCTTGCCCTACCTACTGGGTTGTTCGTGACATTCGGCTATCTTCTGGGGGTCGTCGGCGCCTGGGTTGCAATCACGGTCTGGTTCGTTGGTGCAGTTGTCAGCTATCTCCAGTGTCGGGTGTTCGCGGAGATGGCATCGATGTTTCCGCGCGACTCCGGGGGCGTAGCGCGCTACGCAATCGAGGGCTGGAAGAAGTACTTCGCCCCGATCGGTGCCATCGCCGCGTTCGGGTACTGGATCGGTTGGTCTCTGACAATCTCCATGGCTTCGGTCGTGTTCGGCGAACTGATCGAGGCGACGTGGTTTGAAGGAAACACACTCGACATCGACGTCCTTGGCAATCACCTCGGGCTCGAGCACGTCTTCGCCCTCGGTGCCATGCTGTTCGCCTGGGCATTCAACTACTTCGGCTTGAAATTCGGTGCCACGGTCAACAAGGTGCTCGGCCTGCTCGTGATCGCAGGTCTAGTCGTGGTGTCGGTGGCGTGCCTGGTCAGCCCGTCGATCCATTGGTCGACGGCCAACTTGTCGTGGTCGGTTGACGGAGACTGGAAAACCGTGGTCGTCGTGCTCTACGTGACCGCGTGGGCGGTGTACACAGGCGAGATCGTTGCGTCTTTCGCACCCGAATACAAGGACACATCCCGCGACACTTCCAAAGCCATGACGCGAATTTCGCTGTTCATGATCGTGCTGTTCGTCGTAGTGCCGCTGGCCCTGGCCGGCGGCCTTGGTGAGGGAACGATTCGCGACAACCCGGTGACCTATGTCGCGGTGGCGTTCGACCACGCGTTCGGCGGAGCGTCGTGGATCGGAACCCTCGTGATCGCCTTCTCGCTGCTGGTGGGGATGATCTCCACTACCGCCGACGGGGGCCGCGCGCTGTTCGGCCTTGCCCAGGAAGGGATGACCATCAAGCAACTCGACTGGGTCAACCGGTGGGGTGTGCCCGGCCGATCCCTGACCCTGGACGTGCTCCTCAACGCGACCGTCATGGTCCTGGTGGGGCATCCGGTGAGCATCCTGCTGGCGAGCAATCTCGGCTA
>NZ_JBFUHV010000297.1:0-6460 GCF_056402215.1 Rhodococcus sp. P4_B6
ACACATCGGTGTCGGGGCGAGCCGAACCGATCGCCGCTTGTGCTCCTCAGGTCGTGGTTGGAGGCGTATGACTGCGATACGACCGCCGATTAAGGAACAATATTTGTCGACCGAATCGTCTTAGACAGAACTGTCGGCCCTCCCGGCGTAGCTGCGACGAACCCAGTTTCTCTTGGAAAGTACCAACCGGTGACCGAGTCCGCGACCAGCACCATGACCAGCACGGTGGTGGCCAGGTCAGGTGTGCAGCGACGTCAAGGAGACGTATGCCCCTCGTATCAAGGGCGGTAGTCAGGGCAGTCCGCCGTGATTCGAGGAAGCACCAGCGGTGCCTGTTCTCCTCTCGACCAAGATCGAAGCCGTGGTAGGCGCCGGTCACCACGGGAAGTGCGCACGGTACCCTGGCTAGGCGATGTCCTCGCCGTGGAGGAGGTTGTTGGTGCCGACACCGATCCACGCCGGGGCAGGTCTTCATAGCGAACTGGCGCGGCCAGAGGGGAACGTGCACAGGATCCGGTGGTCGCCGACTGTGTGGCTCGGTCATGCTCTCTGCGACGCCGTTGATGCGGCGGAGCAGGCGACAGCGGCATGGACTTGCGGTTACCGCCGAGCCACGGTTCCTGTCGGGTGCACCTTTGAGTTGGACGCGGCGTGATTTACAGCGTCGATTGACGAGTGCAAGTAGCCACATTGTGTCCGGTTTTTGCGCAGTCTTCGCCGCCCGGTCGTGCACCCGCAACAGCGTTTGTGGATTCTTCGAGCAATACATAACCCCCGAAGCCAATCCCGGTCAGCGTGAGCATTGCTGCAAAGAGCTTGTCGAGCATGGGGCATCGTCTCCTTGACACCGGATTTGACAACCTGAACGGCTCAGATCCCGAGCACAGGCAGTCCGCTCCGCATCGTTCCTGCATGCCGTGACGGGGTAATGATGTCGCCGTATGACCGAACCGAGAATTGGTGGTCAGGAGGCGGTCAAGCCGCCATCGATGACGTGCTCCATGCCGGAGATGTATGACGAGTCGTCACAGGCGAGGAACAGAACCAATTTCGACACCTCGTCGGGTTCGGCCATGCGGCGGATCGGGACCGAGTCCGCGATCCCGCCGCCGCTCTCGTCGGTGGCGGCCTCCATCATCGGAGTCTTGATGTAACCCGGATGGACGGAGTTGACCCGGATATTGTCGGGGCCGAATTGCACGGCAACCTGCTTCGTCATACCGCGGGAGGCGAACTTGCTGCCAACGTAGGCAAGGCTCGGTGCACCGACGATGGACACCATCCCTGCCGTCGACGAGATGTTGACGATGGTGCCGCCGCCTGCCCTCTTCATCGAGGGAATGACGGTCTTCATGCCGTAGAACTGCGAATGCTGGTTCACAGCAATGACTTTGAGGTAGTCATCCTCGCTGATCTCGACGACATCCTTAATCGGCCCGAGGATTCCCGCATTGTTGACCAGCACTGTGACGGGCCCGAAGGCCTCCTCGGTCTGGCGGACGACGTCGCCCCAGTCGCTGAGCGACGCGACGTCGTGCTTGAGAAACAGTGCGTCGGCACCGAGCTCGTCGGCAAGCTTCTTGCCTTCAACTTCGCTGACATCGGTCAACGCTACCTTCGCGCCCTCCTCGATGAACTTTCTCGCGTGCGCAGCGCCCATACCCTGTGCTGCTCCCGTGATGATGGCAACCTTGCCGTCCAATTTTCCCATGATCGTCGTACTCCTTCGTGCGGAAGCTCTCGTCGCCGCCCCCGAACTCGCCAGCGGCGGCTGTTTCGGAGGGCGTAGTGTTGGCTCGCTCACATTAGTGGGATTGAGTACCACAATGCAACGGCCCGGCAGAACTTCCTGCGCAGGGTGGCTACAGTGTGGGGATGCAGACGCCGCCACGCCGGAGCCCAGGAAGACCGTTCGCGGCTAATCGGGACGCGGTTGAGCGCGCCGCTCTCACTCTGATGCTGCGCGAGGGCTATGAACAAGTCAGCGTCGATGACATCGCACGAGAGGCGGGAATCGGCCGGACGACGTTCTTTCGCTACTTCAAGTCGAAGTCCGGCGTCGTGTGGTCCGCGTTCGACGACACAATCTCATGGCTGGCTGAAAATCTCACCGAAAAGCAGGAGCATCCAGGCGTCCTCGATGCCATTCGCGAAAGCATCGTCTTCTCCACCCGCTCGGCGATATACAACAGCGACGTATGGCTCGAGCGCTTCAGACTGCTCGACAGCAGCGCCGAACTCCGTGCCGACGCATACGACCACTGGGAACGATGGGCCTCCACGATCGCGACCTTCGTGGCTACTCGCACGGGACTTTCTCCGCGGGATGCCATCCCCATGGCAATCGCCGGCGCGGCCCGGGGCATGTTCCTCTCCGAACTCCGAAACTGGCTCAACACGGACGACGATCGTGAAGACATCCTCAACCGTCTCGACCACAACTTGAAAACAGTGTTCGCTGCGTTGAGCGGGCTGTCAGCAGAGCTCTGACGGGGACTGCTCAGTCGCCTGGACCGAGACCCTCCGCCGCGATGCGTCGCACGAACACCTTTGCTGGAAGACGCGGCCGTGCGACGCGTGCAAGCTATTTGAGTTGGCGCCAGCATGCGAAGTCGGGACGGACGGTTAGCGAATCGCGAATTCGCGGTTAGCGAATCGGGAGCGCGCCGTTGATCCAGCGAGTCGGTCCGATCGAGTCCTTGCGGTCCCCGTCACGGTCGCGATGGGCCAGCCAACCTCACGGACACCGACGGCAGTCGGCCGAAACAGACCAAACCGATGTTAATACGTCAGGTAAGGAGGAGTGCGGGTGAATCATTGTTCACACGTGGTGCAACATGGTGTCAAAGCTCAACTCGATAATGTTGGTGAGGAAACTATGGATCCTGTAGTCACACAGTTCGAATTCCGCGGTGACGGTGTCACGCTCGCCGCCGACCGGTGGGACCCACCGGCGAGGGGTGCCGGCGGGTCGGGTGTCGACAGGAAAGGCGTGGTGCTGTTGCTGCACGGCGGCGGGCAGACTCGGCATTCCTGGCGCAATACCGGACGTAGCCTCGCGGCGGACGGCTGGTCCGCCATCGCTGTGGACGCACGCGGGCATGGGGACAGTCAGTGGGCACCGGACGGGGATTACGGCATCGATGCGTTGGTCGCCGACCTGACCTCGATCGTCGGCGAGCTGGGGGAGAAGCCGGTACTCGTCGGTGCCTCGATGGGCGGGATGACGTCGTTGATCGGGCATGGGGAGAACCCGGAGCTTGCTCGCGGTCTGGTCTTGGTCGATATCGCACCGAAGGTCGAAACCAGCGGCACCGCGGAGATCATGGCCTTCATGCGCAGCGGCCTCGAGGGTTTCGCGAGTCTCGACGACGCTGCTGCGGCGATCGCGGCGTACACCCCGAACCGGGTCCGCAAGCCCAACCCGCAGGGTTTGCGCAAGAACCTCCGCCTGCGCGACGGCCGCTGGTACTGGCATTGGGACCCGGCGTTCCTTCGCCAGGGCGACGAACCGACTCGCCAAGCCGACTCGATCGTGCGCTACGAACGCGCCCGGGCCGCCGCGGTCGCGGTCACCGTTCCCACGATGCTCGTGCGGGGCAAGCAATCCCATGTGGTCAGCGAAGAAGGCGCCAAGGAGCTGCTCGAGCTGATCCCGACCGCCACACTGATCGACGTTGCCGGGGCCGGCCATATGGTCGCCGGCGACGACAACGATGTCTTCAGTGGCGGGTTGAAGGGTTTTCTCGACAACGACGTTGTCGCAGCGCATCACTGAAGGCGCGAGACCCTCGAAATAACCGGCCATGGGCTCAACCGGCTCATCCCGGATCTGCATCCGTGCAGGTTGCATCGGCGAACCGGATTCGCTGCGGAATTGGTCGCTGTCCGACCGAATGCCGCAGGGTCCTTCCTCTCGTGCCGTGTGCCAAGTGCTCGATGTCAGCGCGAAGCCCTCGCGCGCCCTCTCGGCTATAGAAGCCCGAAATAGTCTGTGAGGTTCCGGTATTCGACAATCTCACTGAGCCGGTCAGCCCGCAGTTCTGATCACCACCCGCTCAGGGCGGGATGAGAACATGGGCGACCAAACTGCAGGAGACCTCGAGCGTGAACTCGCCATGCTCGCCTACGTGTGCGACCGTCTCCGTGCTTCGGCGGGCACGGAGGTCGGAATCCCGACCCCCGCGGTCGACCAGGTTCTCGATGAGCTCAACAGTCTCGAACGATCACCGGGGGATCCGACATGATTCCGCCCGTGCAGCGCCCGAGGCCCTGGCCCCGAAGGAATCACCTGTCAGCTTGGGGCGGCGGTGACAGGATGGTGCGGGTCAATCCGGATGTCGACCGGACTTGCAGCGGCTACGTGCGCGGTTCATAGCTGCGCCAGCATGGGAAACAGGGCGATCGCGGAGACGGTAATCCCCGCGGCGCCGGCAACGACGCCCAATAGGGCACGCAAGGATGCCGCCTCGTCGTCGGCCACCGCGGACCGCGACGTGGCGACGGCGCCGCAGACCACCGCGGCCACGCCCAAGAGGAAGCCGAGTCCGACCACCCAGAACGCCGCCACGGACAGCGCTCCCAGGATGATCGACAGGGCGGGCAACCGGGAACCATGCCGCTTCCGGT
Organism: Rhodococcus sp. P4_B6; assembly: GCF_056402215.1. Lineage (NCBI taxonomy): Bacteria > Bacillati > Actinomycetota > Actinomycetes > Mycobacteriales > Nocardiaceae > Rhodococcus > Rhodococcus sp. P4_B6. The sequence continues at coordinate 4,630 of NZ_JBFUHV010000297.1, forward strand.
TCTCGTTGCCGGTGCCGTTGGCGGAGGAACTCATGTGGTTGTCGGCGCGGGGGCTGCGGGGGACGGCGGCGGTCATGATCCTCCTTCGTGCGGTCGACGAGTCGAGCCGGCGACGTGTCGGCGTTACGGGGACCGGGGGCGTCTTCGGGACTGTTCGGTCCACGAACTTGCGCGGCGGTTGTCGAGGCAGCGTCAGTGGTCGGATCGCCGCGACTCGGTCGGGGGTCTCCAGTTTGTGATCTGGACCCCATCAGAATTTAGCACTCAGATCGGGAGAGTGCTAACTCTTTTTGCTAAGTAATTTCTCCTCGGCGTCATTGATGAAGGCGTCCGAAAACCGGCATTGAGCGGGCAGGCCGGCGTCAGAGGATTGCGGGGTCGGGGTCGACGTCCCGGTGACCGCCTCGGCGGCCGGGCGGTTGATGTGGGGGTGCATCGAAGGGTGACGGACCAGAATGCGTCGAGGTCCGGTGAGATCGGCGATGGGGTGGACGGTGTCGGGTGGTGTGGGTACCGTGTAGTGGGATGATTCATCTTGAATCAATCGAGAAGGTGCTTGTCGTGGACATCATCGACCACAAGGCCGTGGCCGCACTCGATGCTGCGGCCGCCCGGCGCAGGGTCGCCGACCTCGATGTCCTGCGGGCGGTGGCCGAGGCGAACGCCGCCAACATCACCCAACGGGTCATCCATGAGCACATCGGAATCTCGCAACCGACGATTCATCGCATGCTGCGCACCGTGCTGGAGAACCCGGCCCTGCTCGACCGGACACCGACCGAGGTCATCGACCGCCGCACCGCCGACCAGATCAGCGATACCGAGATGATGCAGGTTCTGCTGGACTGGAAATTCACCTTCGGCCGGGTCCCGGTCAGCGGCGGGGTCTCGGCGGATGCGTACGAGCCCGGCAGCTGGAACGAGATCGAACGCGCCTACTACCGCGGACTGCTCACCGACGACGAGATCGGGCGGCTGATGGAACGAAACAAGGACGCCCATGAGAAGGCGGCACGGTCTGCGTGAACTTCCCGGATCCGCTGCGCGGCAAGGTCGCCGCGCAGCTCACCGCCATGTCCGTACCAGGTGGCCCGCTGGCACACCAAATCCGACACCAGCACAACAATCCGCTTCGCCGCCTCCCCTACCCGGCTGCGGTTCCGCCGCACCGGCATCGACCAGTATCTGGCACGGGACACCTGACGTGCGATGCCTCGCGAAGGTGCCCGCACCCTGCGTTGCAGAGCGTTCCGCCCGGCACCCAGGGGCGCAGGTGTTCAGCCGTCGGCTTCCGGTCCGGAAAGGGGGGTCTGGGGGTTGTGCGGGTGTTGGACGTCCCGGATGGCGTCGGCGAAGTCCGCGGCTGTCGGCATCGCGGGTCGAACGTCGGCGGGCAGGGACCGGTGCGTGGTGTAGGTGCTGACCGCGAGCGGCGAGTCCAGACCGCGAAGCGCGTATTCGACGACGACGTCGTCCCGGTCGGCGGCGAGGAGGATCCCGATGGTGGTGCCGTCGCCGTGCTCGGGTTTGCGGAGCAGGTCATCGACGGCGTTGACGTAGAAGTTGAGCTTGCCGATGTGTTCGGGCTCGGCGTGGCCGATCTTCAGCTCGAAGACGACGAAGCGGCGCAGGCCCAAGTGAAAGAACAGCAGATCGAGGTAGAAGTCGGAGTTGCCGACGGTGAGCTTGTACTGGCGTCCGACGAAGGAAAAACCACCACCGAGCTCGGTGAGGAAATGGGTGAGCCGACCGATCAGGGCATCTTCGAGATCGCGCTCGCTGTAACCGGCGTCGAGGCCGAGGAAGTCGAGGTTGTACGGATCCTGGAGGA
>NZ_JBFUHV010000298.1:0-6252 GCF_056402215.1 Rhodococcus sp. P4_B6
CACTTCGTGCTCCTCAACCGGGGCCGGCAGAAACTGGACTGCACCTTCGACGAGATCAGCCTCGAAGAACTCACCCAGCAGATGGCCGGCGGCGACGAACTCGAAGCACTCACCCACGAACTCCGGCGCTAGGACACCCCGTCCCCGGTCCGCATCGGCACTGCACCGCCCCGAATTGTCGGGGCGGTGCAGTCGTGCGCGGATACTCCTGAATCACCGTCAGGGCATGTTGTAGGGAGTGATGATCCGGATCGGCGACATCACCGTGGTCACGCCCGACAGCCCGCCACGTCCCTGAATCAGCATGCGGCAGGCCAGGTTCGCGTCCGACCGCAGGTCGTGATCGAGGACGGCCGAGATCTTCTTGTCGCGGAGCAACTGCTTGTTGTCCCGATCGAGGTCGTGGGCGATGAAAACGCGGTAGCGGCGGCCGAGCTTCTCGAAGGCGCGCACGGTCGCCATGTTGCCGCCACCGATCGAGTAGACCGCCTCGATGTCCGGGTTGCGTTCGAGCGCGTCGAGGACGAGACGCTCAACCGTCGTGTCGAGGCCCTCGCTCTCGGAGATGTCGATCAGTGTGCGCTGAGAGCCGCTCCCCCCGACACCGCCCGAGCGGCGCAGCGCACCGCGGAAGCCCATCTCGCGCTCCTCTTCGCCGCGAAATGCGTTGCTACTCAAGGTGACGAGGACACTGGACGTGCTGTCGCACAGCCATTGCTCGAGCAGGTAGGCGGCTGTCTCCCCCGCCGCCCGGTTCTCGATTCCGACATAGCCGACCCGACTGCTGTTCGGCACGTCGGTGGCGTAGGTGACGACGGGGATCCCCGCCTCGGTGAGCCGGTCGATAGCGTCGGAGACCTCGGTGGTGTCGGGCGCCTTGACGATGACACCTTGTGAAGGCCGTGTGACGAGCTTGTCGAGTGTCTCGACCATGGCAGGCACCGAGCCGGTCTCCCGGAAGTGAAACCGGGTCCGGACCACGGCAGGGGCGAGGGACGGCAGTTCCGCCTCCACCGCCTCGCGGAATGCCCCGGAGAATCGGGGCGGCGCCTGCATGACGACGTCGAAGAGGTACTTTCGCCCGGCCAACCGCAGCTGGGAACGCTGTTTGTCCAGGTCAGCGATCGCTTGCGCGACTTCTGCGCGGGTTCCCTCACGCACCCCCGGGCGGTTGTGAAGCACGCGGTCGACGGTCGCCTCGCTGAGGCCCGCCTGCTGGGCGATCTCCCGAACCTTGTAACGACCGTGCGCCACAACTTCTCCCTCGAGGTAAAAATGATGGACGATGCCAACTGATTGAGGCACGTACCCCAGCAAGATTAGCAGGAATACACGAAAGATGCTCCCAATGAACAACTCCCGCACCGCCACACGGGGAGTCGCCGCCCGCGGGAGCGTGGTCGGACGATAGGTCGTCCGCGAGCGCCGCTTTACGAGTACTCACGAAGGCACACCATGCACTTCACTTCCGAACAGCGCCTCGACGACATCCTTGAACGCGAATTCACTCTGTGTGAAATCTCCGGCATCCTGTGGACGCCGAGACCCGCATCCGCACCGGCACCGCTGATGCTGGTCGGTCACCCCGGCGGGACCGCAATGACGTATCCCCAACCGGTGGCCCGAGCCCGGCACGCCACGGCGGAGGGCTTAGCCGTGGTCAAACCGCGCATCAACAGGCTCTGGACCTGTTCGACGCCCTCGGCCCAGGGAGAAAACGCTGTACGCCAATACGGACGGGCACACCGGCGTCCCCGGTTGCCCTTCGCCCGGTACCTGAAGCAGGGCAGGACGCCGCTCACCGGAGACCGGCACCCTCCCGTTTTCGACGGTCGTACGTATTCGTACTCGCAGCCGCCCCCGGGCCGACGGTATTCGTCCGGCCTCCCGGGGTCCCGAGCCGTCAATGCAACGTCCATGGTTCCTCGTTCGGTGAGTGGCACCCGATCGCGCGGGGACTGCCTCTTCGCTTGCTGAACGTAGACCGGGAAGCGGGGATGGAAGTGTCCAATTGTCTGGACACTCCGTTGCGCGTCCCTGTAGCGCAAGGGGTGCACCGTGCTGAACATGCATCGGCACAGACGAATTGAGGTAATTCCCTTGACTCGAACTGGTGTTCGATCTAGTCTCGATGCATGGGGGACGGGGAGAGAACTCAGGGGGCGTTGCCGGACGGTGATCCGGCCGACGTCGACACGCTGCGGTTGACCGAGACGCAGTTGCTCGAGACGGTGCTGGCGGTGTCCGCGGAGATCACCCGCCTCGAGGCGATTCGGGTGAGACTGATGGACGCAGTGGATTCGCGCTGCCGAGTCGACGTGCTGGGCCATCCCAACGCGAAGGCGTGGCTGGCGGCGCACACGATGCTCGAACCGGGGGCGGCGGGACGGATCGTGAACCTGGCACGGGGGCTGCGGTCGCGGCCTGCGATCGCCGGAAAGTTCTACGGCTGCAAGATCTCCGCGGATCATACGGGGCTGATTCTGCGGTTCTGCGAACGACCGCCGAAAGGAATGCCGCTGAGCGCGCTGAATCCTGTACTGGACGCGTTGCTGACTGCAGCGGACGGACCACAGGCCCGCACCGACCTGATCCGAGAAGGTATCGCGAAGGTGGAGCGAATCTTCGAAAGCGACGAGCACCCCGCGAGCGAAGACCTCGACCGCAACGAACTGCACGCATCGAAAACCCTGAACGGACGGGTATCGGTCAAAGGCGATCTGGATGCGGTGACCGGCGAGATGCTGCTGACCGCGATGTCGAAGCTGGCCGCACCCCGGCCGGCCATGGACGGGGCCAGAGACGAACGCACCCCGGGAAGGCGGCGTGCCGACGCGTTCACCGAACTGCTGCGTCGCTATCTCGCAGCAGGATTGAACGGCACCGAAGCCGGCGAACGCCCCCACATCAGCGTGCAGGTGCGGGCGCGAGACCTCGCCGACGCCCGCGGCACYGACCGCAGCGACTCGGGCGCGCAGGCTTCAGGCACCGGCCCAGCCGACATAACCTTTGGCGACCGGCCCACCTCTGCGGAGGACTGGGCGGCGGTGCTGGCGGAAACGGGGGTGGCGTGGGCGGCCTGGATGGGACCGCTGACGATCACCGCCGCCCGGCATCTGTCGTGTGATGCGCAGGTGAGCACGGTGATCCTCGACGATCACGGTGCACCCCTGGATGTCGGGTTGACCAGCAGGACGGCCACCAGAAAGCAGCGTCGGGCGTTGGCAGTGCGCGACGGTGGGTGCGCATTCCCCGGGTGCGGAGCGCCGGCATCGTGGTGCGAGGCGCACCATGCGGTCCACTGGGTCAACGGTGGCCTCACCGACATGGACAACCTCGTCCTGCTCTGTGGTTTCCACCACCGGCTCATCCACCACGACGGGTGGGAGGTGCAGATCGGCGACGACCGGCACCCGTGGTTCATTCCACCACCCGGCGTCGACCCCTTCCGGAAACCACTGCCCTCGCACAACCGGCGGGCCGGCCCGGCTGCGGCCTGACAGACTCAGCGCCGCAACACAACTCCATCCCACCACAGACGCCCCGCATCCGAGCCCCCCACTCGGATGCGGGGCACCCGCCGTGACAAAACACCGCAGCATCAGACCCCGCCGTGTCAGAACTCGATGACGGCCTTGCCGCGCACCTGCAGGTCGAACTCCGTGTACGCGGTTTCGGCGTCCTCGATCTTCCAGCGATCGGTGAACAGCGCGTCGACGTCGATGCCGTGCTGCGCGACGAAGCGCGCGCATTCGCCCATCCCGACGTTGGAGAACGTGTAGGAGCCGATGATCGAGATCTGCTTGATCACGATGTCGGGCGACACGTCGAGTTCGATGTTTCCGCCGAGGCCGACCAGGGCGAGGGCGGCGGCGAACTGGATCGCGGATTGGCCGATGGATCCGAGACCGAACACGGCAACCGTGTCCCGCCCGGTGACGTCCGCCCGCCGGAGTGCGCCGAAGGCAGTGCCTGTGCCGCAAGCGATTGCAAGGAGGGGCCGGTACTACTTGTCGGTTGACGCATACACCAGTTCGAGGATCCCGGACGGGAAGGCCGTGCTTTTCACCAAACGCAGGGTCACGGGCTTATTCAACTCTGGGAACAGCGGCGCCCCCTTGCTCGTGGCAGCGGGCAACACTCACAGCCGGTACTCGTCCACCACCCCGAGCTTGATCAGGGAGTTCACGAACTCGGTGCCGCCGGCGGCGACGAGGTCCTTGCCGGGTTCGGCCTCGAGCTTGGCGATCTCCTCGGCCGCGTCACCGCTGACGATCCGGGTCCCAGTCGTACGGCTGATTTCAAGGTACGAGAGAACATGACCTTGGGGATCTCGTTCATGGCCCCGGCGGACGGGTGATCGGAGGTGGGCCAGTAGCCGGCAATGATCTCGTAGGTGTTGCGGCCTATGAGGAAAACCCCGGCATCCCACAGCCGACTGACGAAGTATTCCTCCTGCTCGGGGTCGTCGATGCTCATCATGACGTCTCGAATTCCGTTGTCCTCGTCAGCGCTCTTGCCATCGAGCGAACGTAAACCTCCAAGAGTGATTCCAGCCCTCCGAAGCTGGTCCAATACATCGACCAGCCAGGATGTTACTGCGGGTGGAAACGGGGACCAGAAGTTCCAGCTGTCTGCAGCCAGATGAATGAAGCTGTTTCATATCATTCACCTCCTACGGCACGCTGTGAGCGTAGACGGGCAGGACTTCTCGAGCGGCTACTCGCAGTGATTGTTTATTCGGCAGTAGCCTTGTGCGCACTATGCGCCACTGGCGGGATGGACGCTTCTGGGTTGATCGATGAACGACCATCGTATGGGCCGCGAAGGAGAAAGAGCATGGCAGATCCCCGACCCCTGGACATCACCTTCACCGCCCGGCTGAGCAAGGTCCGTCCCGGGGACACGTGGACGTGCGTGCAGCTACCCGACTCAGCACGGATATTCGGTACCCGTGGTCTGGTCAAGGTCGCTGGGACCATCGACGCGCACCCGTTCACCGGAGCGTTCATGGCACTGGGAGATGGCACCCACAAGCTGCCCGTAGCTGCTGCCATCCGCAAGGCGATCGGCAAGAACGACGGTGACGACGTCGAGGTACACCTCACCGAGCGACTGAACTGAACTGAACTCACCAACGGGAAGACGTCCGGTACGGGATCCACTTTCGGGATGGGCCTGCCCACCGTGAGCCTTTCGCCGGGGATCCTCGAGCGACAAGACGATCGCCGAACACGCACAGCGTGGGCTCCCAGCGCTACCCGAAGGCACCTTCGGTCACGGCTTCTCGCCGGAAGATGTAGTTGCTGTCCCCAGCATCACCTCGATGTGGTGGCGTTCTCACGTCGGCTGGCAGTGAGTGCAATGCAGGAGAGGACGGCCGAGGCAAGGCCCAGTCCCGTGCGTATCCAGTTCCAGCGATACCAGGAGGTCAGTTCGGCGTGCACGGCCCGGGGTGGGAAGGCGGGGTCGAGCATGGCCAGGTTCGCACCCAGGAAGTAGATCGGGAGAAGTACGAAGGTCCCGACCATGCACGTCGTCGCCAGAGCCCACGCAAGGCGGCCTGGTCGGCGATTCGTGACGGTCGAGTACGTCGTCATGCTCAGCAGCAGGACCGAGGCGACCTCGAACGGGAAGACCGTCGCTCCGGTGGCGGGCCCGGAGCTCGCGAATTCCGACAGGAATGCGGCCGGATCCATTTCCCGCCAGTGCGGAACAATCACGGTCTGTGTGAGCAGGGCGCCCCCGGCGAAGGCCGAGGTAACGGCAACCGCGGCGGTCGCGATGATGCGGCCTGTGGGCCCGGTCGCGGGTCCGCGAGGAGGCAGGGCACTCGCGGGCTGAGCCATTGAGCCACTCCGGATCTCTCACTCGTTCGGTTCCGGTCGGCGGCGTTTGCGTTGGCCACAATTCCGCACAACTCCATAGTCGCCACTTTGACGCTCTTCGTCGACAAGCAAGGGTCTGTCTGTGGCCGGTGATGGATCCGCTTTGGCGGCGGGCCATCTGCCCATCGTGCGTTGGGCGAGCGACCTCGCGCGACGGTAAAGGTCCCTCAAATCAGTCTCGGTCTTGACGCCATGGCACCGTCGGACTTCTTCGTCACTCGCGAATCGATCGTGGAGCCACGATCATCAATCGGCTATGCCCCGAGACCGTTGACAATTTCTGCGCCGTCGGCGGAAAGTTGATCAGAGAACTTGTGACCCGATTTGTCAACGTCGGTGAGTAGGCGAGAAGCGTGAGCGTAAC
>NZ_JBFUHV010000299.1:0-6249 GCF_056402215.1 Rhodococcus sp. P4_B6
ACCACGAGGTGTCGCATGCGTTCTGCACGCCGGCGGCGTTGGCGTCGCTGGATCACCGTGGTCTGGACCATCTGCGGACTGTGGTGGTGGCGGGTGATGTGTGTCCGCCGGAGTTGGTGGCGCGGTGGGCGCCGGGCCGGGTGATGGTCAATGCGTACGGTCCGAGTGAGACGACGATCATGTCGTCGGCGACGGGTCCGCTGGTGCCCGGACAGGCGGTGAGTGTCGGGTCACCGACCGTGGGTGTCGATCTCGTCGTCCTCGATGAGCGGTTGCGTCCGGTCCCGGTCGGGGTGCGCGGTGAGCTGTATGTCCTCGGCTCCAGCTTGGCTCGGGGGTATGTGCGCCGGGCGGGGTTGACGGCGGGACGGTTTGTGGCGTCGCCGTTCGGTGTGGGTGGCCGGATGTATCGCACGGGTGATGTGGTCCGTTGGGTGGCCTCGCAGGGCGGGTCTTGGGTTCTGGAGTTTTTGGGCCGTAGTGATTTTCAGGTGAAGGTCCGGGGGTTCCGGATCGAGTTGGGTGAGATCGATGCGGTGTTGGCGTCGCATCCGGTGGTGGAGTTCGCGCACACGGTCGGCTATGACGACGGGAGCGGAAATACTCGCTTGGTGTCGTATGTGCTGCCGGCGCCGGCAGCGGACATCGAAACCCGGGTGTTGTCGGAGTTCGTCGGGGAGCGTCTTCCCGGGTACATGGTGCCGTCGTCGATCGTGGTGTTGGATTCGCTGCCGTTGACCCCGGCGGGCAAACTGGACCGCAACGCCCTGCCTGCACCGGTATTCGCCGCACGCTCGGCCGACATCGTGCGCCCGAGAACGGTCACCGAGGAGATCCTTCTCGGAATCTTCCGCGGCGTCCTCGGTCTGCCCGAACTGAGCGTCGACACCAGCTTCTTCGACCTCGGCGGCAACTCGCTGACGGCCACCCAGGTCGTGTCCCGGGTGAACGCCGCCCTTGGTGTGCGGATCGGGGTCCGGGACCTCTTCCAGTCGCCGTCGGTGGCGCAACTGGCGGCCTCGGTGGTGGGCGCCGCGCCGCAATCCGACCCGCGGCCGGTGCTGGAGGCGCGGGAACGACCCGACCGCGTGCCCCTGTCCGTTGCGCAGCAACGAATGTGGTTCCTCAACCAGTTCGACACCTCCTCGGCCGCCTACAACCTGCCGATTTCCCTGAGGCTTACCGGCGCACTCGACCGCGACGCCCTGCGCAGGGCGCTCGACGACGTCCAGGAACGGCACGAGGCGCTCCGCACCGTCTACCCCGACAGCGCGGACGGACCCCATCAGCTGATCACCCCCGCCGTGAGCGTGCTACCCGCAGACGGCCCGGCCGACGTCGCCACCGAGTCGCTCACCGCCGCGGTGACGGCCCTCGGCGGCGCAGGATTCGACCTCACCACCGATACGCCGATGCGCGCCGGGCTGTTCCGCGAGGCGCCGGACCGGCACGTCCTCGTCCTCGTCGTCCACCACATCGCCGCCGACGGCTGGTCGATGACACCACTGGCCGCCGACGTGATGCTCGCGTACGCTGCGCGCGTCGCCGGTCACGCGCCCACCTGGGCGCCCCTGCCGGTGCAGTACGCCGACTACAGCCTGTGGCAGCGTGAGCTGCTGGGGTCGGAGGACGACCCGAACAGCCTGTCCGCCAAGCAGATCTCCTACTGGCGGTCGGCGCTCGCCGGAGTGCCGCAGGTGATCGAACTGCCCACCGACCGGACCCGGCCCGCCGACATGTCGCACCGCGGTGGCCGCGTCGAGTTCACGATCCCCGCTGACGTCCACCGGCGTCTCCTCGATCTGGCGCAGAGCACCGGCACCACCTCGTTCATGGTGACGCACGCCGCGCTGGCCGTGCTGCTGCGCCGCCTGGGTGCCGGGTCCGACATCGTGATCGGCACCCCCGTCGCCGGTCGCGGCGAGGAAGCGCTCGACCATCTCGTCGGCATGTTCGTCAACACCCTCGTACTCCGGACCGCCGTCGAACCCGCCGACACGTTCGGGGACGTGCTGGCCCGGGTGCGCGACGCCGACCTCGCCGCGTTCCAGCACGGCGACGTCCCCTTCGAGCGCCTCGTGGAGGTGCTCAGTCCCGCCCGGTCGTCCGCGCATCATCCGCTGTTCCAGGTGATGCTCACGTTCCAGAACACCGCGAACACCCGGGTGGAACTCGACGGGCTCGAGGTCGAGGCCGCCGAGATCGACGTCCAGGTGGCGAAGTTCGACCTGCAACTCACCGTCGTCGAGCAGTTCGACTCCGCCGGCGACGCCGCAGGTCTGGCCGTGCAACTGTCCTACGCGACAGATCTGTTCGACCACACCACGGCCGAGTCGATCGGCGAACGATTCGCCCGGCTCCTCGACGCGGTCGCAGGCAACCCGCCGGTCGCCGTCGGCGACCTCGACCTCCTCGCGGCGGGGGAACGCGCCGCCCTCACCGCGGCCAACGCAACGCACCGTCCGGTGCTGGCGGACACCCTGGTGTCGCTGTTCGCAGCCCAGGCCGCCGCCACCCCGGATGCCGTGGCGCTGGTGTTCGACGATCGGCGGCTGACCTACGCCGAGTTCGACGAGCAGACCGACCGACTCGCCCGCCACCTGATCCGGAACGGGGTGGGACCGGAGTCCGTCGTCGCGGTCGGGATGCGGCGCTCGATCGACCTGCTCGTCGCCGTCTACGCGATCGTGAAGGCAGGCGCAGCGTATCTGCCGATCGATCCCGACCATCCGGTCGAGCGCACCGCGTACGTGCTCGACACCGCACAGCCGGTCTGTGTGCTGACACGCGCCGCCGACGACACGACGTTCTCCACCGCGGCACTCGTGGAGTACATCGACACCCTCGACCTCCCCGAGGAGGACTCGGAACCGGTCGCCCCCGCGCTCACCGCGGCGAACACGGCGTACGTGATCTTCACGTCCGGCTCGACGGGTCGTCCGAAGGGGGTCGCGGTCACGCACGGCGCGATCGTGAACCGGCTGCTGTGGATGCAGCACGAATACGCCCTGACCAGCTCGGATATCGTTCTGCAGAAGACCCCGGTGACGTTCGACGTGTCGGTGTGGGAGCTGTTCTGGCCGCTGCAGGTCGGGGCGTCCCTGGTGATCGCCGCACCSGACGGGCAYCGCGATCCCGATTACCTCGCCACCCTCATCCGCCGGCACCGCGTCACCACCACGCATTTCGTGCCGTCGATGCTGTCGGTGTTCACTGCTGAACCKGCTGTGGTGCAGTGTGATTCGTTGCGGTTGGTGTTCTGTTCGGGGGAGGCGCTGACGCCGGAGCAGGTGTCGCGGTTCCGGGCGGTCAGTGGTGCGGGTCTGCACAATCTGTACGGGCCGACGGAGGCTGCCGTCGACGTGACGTACTGGGAGACCGGTGCGTCGGACACATTCTCTGTCCCGATCGGTCGTCCGGTGTGGAACACCCAGTTGCATGTGCTCGATGCCCGGTTGCATCCGGTGCCGAACGGGGTGGCGGGGGAGCTGTATCTGGCGGGTGACCAGTTGGCGCGGGGGTACCTCGGCCGCGTCGATCTCACCGCGGATCGGTTCGTGGCGAACCCGTTCGCCGCGGGTGGGCGGATGTATCGGACGGGGGATCTGGTGCGTCGCCGGGCCGACGGGGCGTTGGAGTATCTGGGTCGTACGGATTTCCAGGTGAAGTTGCGGGGGCAGCGGATCGAGTTGGGTGAGATCGAGGCGGCCCTGGAGACGCATCCGGATGTGGTGCAGGCGGTTGTGGTGGTGCACCGGGACGAACGCGGCGAGGAAGCCCTCGTCGCCTACACGGTCGGTGCCGCGAACACCGAGGCGGCGGATCTCCGAGACCACGTTGCCCGGGTGCTGCCGTCGTACATGATTCCGGCGCAGGTCGTGCACCTGGACACGCTGCCGCTGTCGGTGAACGGAAAACTCGACCGTAAGGCCCTGCCCGCACCGAATCTCGACACCGCGACCGCTGAATACGTGGCACCGCGGACCCCCGCCGAGGTGGTTGTCTCCGACGTGTTCGCCGAGATCCTGGGTGTCGAGCGGGTCGGCATCCACGACCACTTCTTCGACCTCGGCGGCAACTCCCTCGTCGCCACCCGCCTGGTATCGCGACTGCGCAACGCACTCGGCGTCCCGGTGTCGCTGCGCGATGTCTTCGATGCGCCGACCGTCGGCGGGCTCGCACAGAGACTCGACGGGGCCGACCCTGCGGCGCACCTCGCGCCTCCCGCACTGACTCCGCGGAAGCGGCCCGAGCAGGTGCCGTTGTCGCCAGCCCAGCAACGCGTGTGGTTCCTCAACCAGTTCGACACCGCGAGTCCGGTCTACAATCTGCCTCTCGCCGTGCGGTTCTCGGGTGACCTCGACATCACGGCACTGAGTCGCGCGCTCCGCGACGTACTGCACCGGCACGAATCGCTGCGCACCGTGTTCCCCGCCTCGGACGCCGGCCCCTGGCAGCGCATCCGCGACGTCCACGACGCCGACCTCGACCTCACCGTCGCCGAGGTGACGGAGGCCGACCTCCCCGCCGCGATCCGGGGRTTCGCCCTCGCCGGCTTCGATGTCACCACCGAGATTCCGGTACGCGCTCAACTGCTGCGCGTGCGGAACGACGAACACGTGCTCGTCCTGGTGGTGCACCACATTGCCGCCGACGGATGGTCGTTTGCGCCGCTGTCCCGCGACCTGATGCTCGCGTACGCCGCGCACAGCGGCGGCCACGAACTGCAGTGGACGCCGCTGCCCGTGCAGTACGCCGACTACACACTCTGGCAGCGCGAACTCCTCGGCGACGAGGACGACCCGGACTCGCGGGCCGCCCGCCAACTCGCGTATTGGGGAACCGCGCTGGCCGGGCTGCGGGACAGCCTCGACCTGCCCACCGACAGGCCGCGACCCACCGTCGCGTCGAAGCACGGCGCCACCCTGTCGTGGGAGATTTCCGCCGAACTGCACGAACGCCTGCTAAACCTGGCCCGCACACAGAACGCCACCCTGTTCATGGTCGCGCACTCCGCACTGTCGGTACTGCTCAGCCGGCTCAGCGCGACCACCGACATCGCCATCGGCACGCCCGTCGCCGGCCGCGGCGACCGCGACCTCGACGACCTGGTCGGCATGTTCGTCAACACCCTCGTGCTCCGCGCACAACTGGACCCGGCTTCGTCGTTCACCGAACTACTGCAGCAGGTCCGAGACGTGGACCTCTCCGCGTTCGCGCACACGGATGTGCCGTTCGAACGTCTGGTGGAGCACCTGAACCCCACCCGCACGGCAGCACACCACCCGCTGTTCCAGGTGGCGCTGTTCTTCCAGAACCACGCCCCCACGCACCTCGAACTCCCCGGCCTGTCGGTGTCGAGTCAACCGATCCTTCCCGACGTCGCCGCGTTCGACCTGCAACTCGTCCTCACCGACACCCACGCCGCCGACGGGCGACCCGGCCCCATCGCCGCCGAATTCAACTACGCCACCGACCTGTTCGACGAGAGCACGGTCCGCTCGTTCGGTGCACAGTTCGTCCGGATCCTCGAGGCCGTCACAGTTGCACCGCAGACGCCGGTCGGCGACATCGCGATCGCGGACCCCGCCACACGCATCCGAGAACTGTCCGGATGGAACGCCACCGACCACGACGTCCCCCTCACCACACTGCCGGATCTGTTCGACGCGCAGGTGGCGCGGACTCCCGAAGCCCCGGCACTGGTTTTCGAGGGCGTCTCCCTCACCTATGCGGAATTCGATGCTCGGGTGAATCAGCTTGCCCGGTATCTGATCTGGTGTGGTGTGGGGCCGGAGTCGAGGGTCGCGTTGGCGATGCGGCGCTCGCTGGACCTGGTGGTGGGAATGTACGCGGTGGTGAAGGCGGGCGGTGCCTACGTGCCCGTCGACCCCGACCATCCCGTCGACCGCATCGGGTACGTGCTGGAGTCTGCCAGGCCGGTACGCGTTCTGACCAGTACCACGGATCACAGTGCAGTTCCCTCCGACGTCGACGTGATCACGATCGATGACCTGGACCTGACCGACTACTCCGGCACGCGCATCACCGACGCCGAACGATTGCATCCCTTGCGCGCGGACAATACCGCCTACGTCATCTACACCTCCGGATCGACCGGTAAGCCGAAGGGTGTGGCGGTTGCGCATGCGGCGATTGTGAACCAATTGCTGTGGATGCAGTCGGAGTACGCGTTGACCGGTCGGGATGTGTTGTTGCAGAAGACGGCGACGACGTTCGACGTGTCGG
>NZ_JBFUHV010000300.1:0-6238 GCF_056402215.1 Rhodococcus sp. P4_B6
GTCCGGGCCGGGGCCCTGCTCCGCTGGAGCGTCGCCGTCATCGGGAACGGCCGGGACGAGACCGACCCCCGCGACATGGGTGGCGGAGTCTCCGTGCGGATGGTCAAGCGCGCCCGACTGGGGCAGAAGGACCAGGTCCTCAGCGATGTCGCAGACATCAAGACCCTGAGCAGCCGGCGCGATGAGACCATCGATCTCACCCTCGATGGCCCAGTGCCAGCGACGCACAAAGAGATCCTCGCGCTGCGCCAGAAGCAACGACCCAATCAAGGCCTCCTGCTGATCTATCCGATCGAGCCCGAGTCCAACACCGGGGACAAGGTCGGCCGTCGACCGCTCGCCGCGCCGACCGACGACGTCGTTGTGGGTGTCACCATCCTGTTTCCTGAGCCCCGTCCGGGGAGCCAGGATTCCGACGTCGAGTACTGGAGCGCTGACTTGTCCAATGTCGCGGTTGAGGTGGAAGACGATTCCGTTCTCGAGCAGGACGACGAATCCTCGTGACGGTCAACGGTGCGCAGCTCCAGCACCTCTGGACCGCGGTGGCCACACAACCGGCGACGAAGGCGTTTCGGACGGTCGAGGTCGGCGTCGACTCCTTCCGAGGCCCATTGCTCGCCGCGGTGGACCGCTCGGACCGGCGCGCTCTGCTCGTCCCGATCCTGGCGAAGCAAACACTCAAAGAAGACCTCGACGGTCAGGCGGTCGTCCTCCGCCGGCGGGCGTTGGAGGACGAGCAGAGCTATCGCACGTACGCGTGCCTGGAGCTGGTCGACGCAAATCAGGACGACCTGTTCACCGCGCTGTGTGTCAAGGTAATTGAGCGGATCGCCGCGGACCCGGACAAGGCCGTGGCCGCGCTCAGAAAAGTGCTCTCCGACTGGAGTGCGCTCCTCGCCGGTGCGCGCGAGACGCTGTCGCCGTCAACCTTGGCCGGGCTGTTCGGTGAGCTGTATGTGCTGCGCGAAATGCTCCGACAGGACCCGGGCGCCGTCGCCTTCTGGACCGGCCCGGAGCGGACTGCACAGGACTTTCACCTCGGTGTCGACGCCGTGGAGGTCAAGACCACGGTGGCGGCGGAGGGGCGTCGGGTGCAGATAAACGGCGCCCAACAACTCGATCTTGCGGCGCCGGGGCGACTGGTCCTCAGATGGTTCAGACTCGGTACAGGACAGGGGATCTCGGTTCCCGAACTCGTCGATGAGATCGTGGCACTCTCGGACGACCCGCCCGGCTTCCGAAAGCTCCTCCTGGAGTACGGTTACCGCGAACCAGAGCGCGAGATCTACGCGCGGCGGTTGTTCGAGGTCCTCGAGCACCGCGCCTTCGAGGTCGGACCCGCCTTCCCACGGGTCGTCGCGGCCAGCTTCGTCGGACACGCGGTGCCCGCCGGCGTCGAGGACATCGGCTATGTCATTGATCTGGACTGCGCACCCGCGGCCGCGGCCCGCATCGACGACGAGGCGCTCGCGCAATTTATGAGGCAGTCGTGACGACACCGCAGTGGTGGTCCCAGCCGTTCCCTCCGACCGGCGCGATCGCGTCGGAGGGCATCCGAAACCAGCTCGGCAGGCCACCGGTGGACCCGTTGACCGTGTTCGTTCGAGAGACCGCGCAAAACTCATGGGACGCACGGCTGCCGGGACTGCCGACTACCTACCGGATCGAGTTGACGACCGTCTCGCCGACCCACCGGCCCGCATGGGAGCGTCTGCTGACCCCGCCCCCGCAAACCCAGCCGTTCCTTCAGGTCCGTCAGGCCCTGCGGACCCCGAACCTCAGACTGCTGTCGGTAGTCGACCGGGGCACCAAAGGCCTCGGCGGGCCGACCCGCGCGGACGAGCTCGCGCGAGACCGCCGGGACTGGGTCTCATTCGTGCTCAATGTCGGCGAGAAGCGAGACACCTTCCAGGGCGGCGGCACGTACGGCTACGGCAAGGCCGTGCTCTATCGGTTGTCCCAGGTCGGGACGATTTTGGTCTACACACGCACCGAGGTCCCCGGTGTCGGGCTGACCTCGCGACTGATCGGCATCGCTCTCGGCGACTCCTACGACAGCCGCGAGCGCGTCGACGCGCAAGCGCGACCGTACACCGGGCGGCACTGGTGGGGCGACGTCCAGGGTGAGCACGTCGAACCTCTGGTCGGCAACCAAGCGGACAGCATCGCGCAGATGCTCGGACTGCGTCCCTTCGCCGAGCGCGAGTCGGGCACCACCTTGATCGTCCTCGATCCTGATCTCGAGGATTTCGACGACACCGAGTCGGCGGCACAGCACCTCGCCGACACCATCGCCTGGCAGATGTGGCCGATCATGCTCCCGGAGCGAGGTGACCGTCGCCTGATCCCGCAGGTCGTCGCGGGCGGCCGGACGTACGACGTTCCCGATCCGGCAAAGACATATCCGCTGCGGATGTTCGTTTCCGCCTACCGCCGTCTGCCATCGGATCGGGCGATGACATTGGAATGCAAGAGCCCTCGTAAACCATTGGGTCGCTTCGCGCTCGAAAAAGCCGTCGTGGTTCCCCTGTCGCCCGATTCAGTGCCCTTGGCCGCCAGTTACGCGGGCGTGGACGGGGATCCACACCATGTGTGCTTGATGCGCTCGCCCGAGCTGGTCGTCCAGTACTACAAAGGCCCCGAACCCGGGTCGGTGAACAAGGCATACGCGGGCGTCTTCCGAGCCGATGACGAGCTCGATGAAACCTATGCCGCTGCCGAGCCACCGACCCACGACCAGTGGGTACACGAGCAGTTGACCGGCCACTCCAAGACCTTCGTGAAGGTCACCTTCACCAGGATCCGAGAACAGCTGTCGGCGTTTCGGACTCCGGCGACGACCACCACCACGGCAACCTCGAGTGGAGTCGCGTTGGGCGCCGCGAGCAACTTCCTCGGCGGTCTCGTCGCGGCAGCGTTCGCTGAGCCTGACGGACTGGACGCGAGCGGAGACGATGACACTGTCGAGGGCGGCGGCCGCGGCGGCGCCGGGGGTTCCTCCGGTGCCGGTCGAGGGGGTCGTTCCTCGCCGAAACCCCGTGATCGAGTTCGCGTCGGCGCCGTCGGCGAGCCCCGCGTCGAGGAACGGGACGGTGATGTCGTCGTGGTCCAAAAGTTTGCGGTGACCGGGCCGGGACCCGTTCGCCTCAGCGCTCGTCTCGCCGTGGCTACGTGGGAGGGCCGCGAGGACGAGGCACCGGCCGGCGCAGCTCAACCCGTGGTTCGCTGCTGGGTGACCTCCGCGGGTGTGGAGCAAGCCGAGGCGTGCATCGTCGATAGCCCGTCCGAGGTCGACCTCGTAGTCGATCCGGTACTGGACACGGTGACCGACATCGCTGTCGTCGGCTCCACTGTCGGGGAGGATGCCGCGTGAGTCGGGCCTTTCCGTTCATCCGGCCACCGGCGGACGTGGTTTTGGCGGGACCGTGGTCACGCGCAATCGCCGACGGTACCGAAGAACTTCCGCGGGAACTGCCGGATTGGGACTACGACACCGTCCTCTCGATCCGCCGGCCGGTGCAGGTCGACGGCCTGCGCGCGCGTCGGCTCAGTGGACTCGCCGACGACGCGGAGGTCGACCTCACCGTCCGCTGGGCGGCGTCGAGCTCCGCGCTGCGAGGCCGGGCCTGGCGTGCCGGAGTGCCGCCGCGCGACGGGGTCGAGTTGAACGTCGAGTTCGACCTCGACGGCGATGAGCTCGGCGGCATCCTCGAGCTCAACACCGTCCTCACGTTGCGGCGGTCCACCGGAGATGCCTCGAAGGCGGCGGCCCGCCGCCCGGGCAGTGTGCTGTGGAACGACAAGTTCTCGATCCGGTTGCAAGGCGACGCAGTCCTGTTCCCGCTCGCGATCGCCGATTTCCACGACCTGCCCTACCCGACCAAGGCCAGCTGGTACCTCGAGGTCGGCGAGGATCTCGAGGCTGCCGCACTCGGGTCCATCCTCCTTCTCGCCAACGAGCGGCGGGAGGTCGTAGTCAACGCCCTCGCGGTCGCGGGCTCGCCCACCGACGCCGACCGCCGGGTCCTCTCCACACTGCGCACCGACATTCAGCGAACCCTCATCGAGCGAGCCCTCACGCACGAAGACTTCGCCGACGATGTCGACTACCCGACGGGGTCGCTGGGCGCCCTACTCGCGGCCGTGCTCCGCACGACCTTCCCGGCGTTCACCGTAGAGGCGCTGCGACGTGAACGACTATCCGAGCCTGCGCTGTTCACGAGCCGCATGCAGGACGCGACGAATCTGTTGGCGGCGCCATGACCAGTGTTCTCTACCCACGTCTCCTCGACCGAGCCGCCCGCGAACTGCACCAGCAGTACACGCACTCCAGCCTCGAGCAGCTGCAGGACCGTGCCGCGTTCGCTCACCGATCCGCGGTGTTCGCAGCGACGGGCGGGCGTCGGGTAACCGAGGACGAGCTGCAGGATCTCCGAGATCGAATCGTCAAGGCGGCCGAGAACGCCGGCTTCCCGGGCGAGGGTCGGCGTGCTGATCGTGCGAACTTCGACCTGGAGGTGGCCCAGCTCCTCCACGAGCGCTCCGGGTTGGTGGCAGCCGAAGCGTCCGTCCGCTCGATCTGGGCCTTCTTCGCCCTCGTGTTGCTTCCCGACGTCTCCTATTGGCGCTACCCCAGCCCTCCGATGGACCGAGTCATCGGCACCGACATCACGCGCCACGTCTGGGGACGCCTGTGGTGGCGTGCCCACCTCCTCGCTCTGCCTCAGCAGGTCGAGCCCTATCGACTCCTCGACGCATTCGGCGAAGCCGCGTTCGATCAGATCTTCGCCCGCCGCAGGTCACTCGGCGGCAGCCGCGCACTCGTTCGGGCACTCGCGGAGACCTGGCCGAACATCGAGCGCGGGGGCGTGAACGACCGTCAGCTTCTCCGTGACGTACTCAAGCGACTCCTCCGGACGAGCGTGATTGTCGAGTTCGAAGCCCTCGACGAAGACGAGCTCCGGAGGCAAGTCGCCGAAGCAGTGGCCGAAACGGTGGCCGTCCTCGCCGAGGACGCACCGCCGTCCGGGCGCCGACATGCCCAAAATGACTAGACGGCGCTAGAGTGCACCGGCGGCGCGCGCGACCGGATTCCTGCCCGGGCGGTGGTGACGGCCCGGAAGGTTCACTACCGACCGAAAAGTGGGTCGCCGAACTCGACGACGAGCACGGGCCGTGATCAGTTCACGCGACAGTTCGGCCGGCACTGAACAGCATCTATCCCGAACATGACTCGGCCTTCCTCGAGGGTGAATTCAGCTCATGTCCGAGTCTTCAAACGGCTCACCTGCGGACAGCAGCCGGCCTGTCGTAGGGCTTGTCGGGTACCTCTGCGCTCTCGGGTTGACGGGGTGTGTAGACACCATGTTAGGGTGTCTACACACCCCAACGGAAGGAACTCGAAATGCGCACCCTGACCGACTGGATCCCCGCCCTCGCCGCCAAGTACGACACCCCCGACGTCGTCATGCATATGACCGCGCAGCGACTCGCCGGAAGCCTCGGCATCACATGGGCGAAGGACATGCCCGACAGCGATGTACAGGCCGTCATATCCGCAGTCGACGCACGCTACACCCGATAAACACGACAGCGCCACACCAGCAACTACCGACGACAGGTTCGCGACATGAACACCAGCAGCAGCGCCAAGAAGCCCGCCTGCTACACCATGACCATCGCCACTGACAGAACGCGAGCACAGATGTCCGAAAAGTTCGCCGCCACGCTCGACCAGAAGGCGATCAACTCGATGGTGATGCAGGCACTCCGAGGGAGCGCACTCGACCACACCACCCGCGCCGCAACGGCTTGCACACCGGTCGCTGCCGAATGAGCAAGGGCACACCCCAGAAGGCGATACGAGTCGACCCGGAACTATGGGAGACCGCGAAACAGATCGCCTACCGGCGAGACGAGACAATCTCTGACGTGATCCGACGATCACTGCAGGAGTACATACAGAAGTTCGGCTAACAAGCCGGGGCACTATACCCACCAACGGCAGAGCGAACTGACGGCCAGGCGCGCCAGGGAACCGTCACCAACCCGCACGCCACCACCACAACCGCCGGTCCCGCCCAGCTCACCCGTAAGAGGTCGGCGGCGGATCAGACCCGAACGAGTTGAACGAACCGTGCGGATACACCCGCGGCTGCGGACCACCCCCGTAGTGCTGCCACAAGATCACCGCCGGCAGATAACAGAAAGAACCCCAGCAGCAGACCCACGCACACCC
>NZ_JBFUHV010000301.1:0-6166 GCF_056402215.1 Rhodococcus sp. P4_B6
CGGCATGCGACACCACGCCCCGTCCGTCGGCGGAGACTTTCACCCGTGAACCCGCTGCGATACTCTTCACCTGCGAAGTGCCTTCCCGTCAGCATTATGGAACCCTAGAGAAGTCCCATTATGCCGTGCAGGACAGGCACTTTCGCTTATCTGCACACCCCGGTCCGCGCTCCCGCACGAAAAATCCAGGCTAATCGAGAAGAGTTGCATTTCAGTGTGACTCTGTCGAAGCCCTCAGCGGCGAGCGCAACAGGTCGGGTCAAGTTTGACAATGTCACGTCAACTACGGAGCACGAGTTCGTTTCTCATATGCTTGGTGTGCTCCGCAGGCGTATTGCCGAGGTTCCGTGAAGGGACGCGCGACGCCACGAGAACGCTTTTGGCGCATCGCGATGCGCGCCCCCGATCTCACAGCGGAGCGCGCCGACGACGGGGACATGCTGCGGTCCGGTCAGGTCTAGGATTGGGGTTGCTCTAGAGTCTGTCTGCCAATCTTCTTGCAGCGAGTTGAACGGCTTCCCACACCGTTGCGAATGGGGGCGCGTACGACAGATCCATGGCGGCGAGGTCGTCGACAGTCATCTGTCCCCATAGCGCTGCGGCCGCAGTGTCGATGCGTTTGGCAGAGTTCTGGCCTCCGACGATCTGTACACCCAGGAGCCGTCTACTCGTCCGGTCTGCGATGATCTTGGTGGCGATGGGTGACCGCTCCGGCATGTATCCGCTGGCGGTTCCCCCGACTGTGACGAGCGATTCGGGGCTGAATCCGGCATCAGTTGCCGCGTCGGTAGAGAGCCCGGCCCGTCCGACCTCCACGTGCACGTTTGGATTGGTGAATCTGGTTATGGCTGTCGATAACACGCCGGCAAACTGTTGTTTGCCGCCGACGACGTTGTATCCGCAGATTCTGCCTTGCTTGTTCGCGTGTGTACCTAGTGGAGCGAACGTACGAGTACCGGTGATCCTGTCGATGACCTCACAGCAATCGCCGGCAGCCCAGACGTTTTCAGCAACTGATTGGTTCTCATCCGGCAGGTATCCGCCAAACTCTCCGACTGAGATGCCGGCGGCGACTCCCAGCTCAGTGGCGGGCCGGACACCGAGTCCGAGAACAACGACTTCTGCGAGGTACGTTTCACCGTTACTCGCCGTCAGGGAGTGAACTCTTCCGTCAACACTGTGGATGCTCTCGACTGTGCACTCCGGGACAACACGAACGCCACCTTCGACGAGGGCGCTGTGCACGCGTGCGCTCATGTCCTCGTCGAGGTTACTCATCACCGAACTGCGGGTGATCAGCGTGGTCTCAAATCCTCGATCGACCATAGCTTCCGCCATCTCGACGCCGATGTACCCGGCTCCGACGACTACAGCATGCCGTGTGGTCGGTTCGGATTCGGAGTCCGGCGATTCCGCTGATAGCACGAGACTGAGCCATTGACGTGCGTCGTCGAGGTTCTTCACGGGGAGAATGCCCGGTGTCAGATCGCCGTTGCCGTCGACCGCCCATGGCGGAATGACGGGGTGCGCTCCAGTTGCGAGCACGAGTTTGTCGAAGTTGACCGTGTCGGATACGGCCGCGCTATTTTTGTATGTGACGGTGCGCGTTTCGATGTTGATGTCGGTCACCAGCGCATCGAGACGAAGGTCTACGCCCATTTCTCGGTGGCGTTCGGGCGTGCGTGCGATCAGTTCGTCTTCGGTGGCTACCGTCCCCGAGATCAGATAGGGCATTCCGCATGCCGAGTAGGAGGTGTCGCGGGTTCTTTCCAACACGACTACCTCGATCGTTCGACCATCGGCGCGTGCCGAGCGGAGCGCTTGGTGCGCGGCGCTCATACCGGCGGCGTCTGCACCGACGACGACCACGCGGTCGGTGCGATCTGGGGTGATCATCAGCGGACCTCTGCGTTCGCGCACAGTGCCGCTACCGACGATATGGTGCTCGTTGCGAGACGGGTCCCGCTGAGTGCATCTATTTCGCGAATTCCGGTGGGGCTGGTTACATTCACTTCGGTGATCCAATCTCCGATGATGTCGATTCCGACAAAATGGAGCCCGCGTTTGACGAGCTCAGGGCCGAGGGTCTTGCAGATCCTTCGATCATTCTCTGTGACTGTGTCGATCTCCACGCTCGCGCCCGTTGCCATGTTGCAGCGGAATTCGTCCCCCTCCGCAATCCGCCGGACAGCGCCGACTGGGTTTCCACCGAGAACGATGACGCGTCGGTCCCCTGCCGTGACCGCGGGGATGAACTGCTGAACAACGACGTGCGTGGTTCCACGCTCGGTTGCGGTGTCGAGGATCGAGTGCAGATTGGGGTCGCCAGGACTGAGCAACATGATCCCGCGTCCGGCCATGCCGTCCGTGGGTTTGAGGACTGCCCTACCCCACGACTGGACCGAGTCGATGATCTCGTTGTGGTCTGCGGAGATGAGCGTCGGCGGCCCGAGCTCGGGAAAGCGAAGAGCGAATAGCTTCTCGTTGGCGTCCCGCAGACCGCTGGGTGAATTGAGCACGAGCGTTCGGGCAGGGTCGACCAGGTCGAGGATGTATGTCGCCCGCAGGTAGTCGGCGTTGACGGGTGGATCCGTTCTCATGAATACGGCTGCCACGGTGTCGAGAAAGATCTGTTCGGATTCAGTCGCAACGAACCAATTCTTTCCCATCACCCACTTTCCGTCGACAAGCACTGCAGGCTGCAGCGTGACCTCGCGGGTGTGCGCGGTTGCCCGTCCTGCGGTTACACCCAGGTCGGCGATGGTAGTCACCAGGACGCGATGTCCCAGTGCCTGAGCTGCCTCCATCAGCGCCACTGTGGTGTCGTGGGCGGGTGCCAGCTCGCCGAGCGGATCGGTGATGAATACGAACGTGAACCGTGGTCCGACCCTGTCGGTATTCGCACGTAAAGGGGTGACTTGTTGCCTCATGGTCCGTCCTGTTTCTCGGCGTGTCTGCGTCCGTGCGTATGACCAACCCATGCACGGGTGTGAGGAGCTGTCGGCTCCGGCGCTTCGTGGGACGCGCTGGTCTGTTGGAATGTTGCGAGGTGCCGACAGCTCCATTCGTGCATGTCAGCGCTTGACCCGGAGCACCCTGAAGTTGGTGTATTCGAGGATCCCGTGGATGGACTGTTCGACACCCAACCCGGACTGCTTGATTCCGCCGAATGGGACATCCGATGTCAGGACTGGATGCTGATTAACCCATGCGGTTCCGGCTTCCAGGCGATTGGCTACTTCCACTGCGCGCTGCTCGTCCGTGGACCACACCGAGGCCCCCAGTCCAAGTTCGGAGTCGTTTGCGCGGGCGATCACATCATTGATATCGGTGTAGGTCAGGATCGGCAGGACCGGTCCGAACTGTTCTTCGCGTACCAGGGGGGTGGTGTCGTCGACTCCGCGCACCAACGTGACGGGGTGGAAGTAGCCGGGGCCCTCGGGGACCTCGCCGCGGAAGTAGACGTCGGCGCCGCGGTGGGCCGCGTCGTCGACGTAACCCCGCACCTTGGCGAATTGGGCGGCGTTCTGGACTGGTCCCATGTCGACCCCCTCGTCGAGCCCGTTGCCGACGGCGATCGTCTTGGCCACCTCGGCAAGTGCCTCCTCGATCGCGGACGTGAGGTGGGCGGGGACGTAGAGTCGTTTGAGGCCGGCGCAGACGGCACCGCAGTTGGACATCGCCGCCCAATAGAGGTCGTCGGCCATGGCTGCGACGTCTACGTCTTCGAGGACGATACCGGCGTCGTTGCCGCCGAGTTCGAGGGTCAGCCTCTTCAACGTCGGGCCCGCGCCGGACATGATCGACTTTCCTGCCCGCTCCGAGCCGGTGAAGGTGATCTTGTTGATCCCTGGATGGCCCGTCATCGCCCGACCCAGGTCGTCTCCGCCACTCAGTATCTGGAGAACACCCGCAGGGAGCGCCTGTTGGAGGAGTTCACCGAGCCGGAGGGTAGCTACGGGGGTCAGTGGCGACGGCTTGAGGATGATGGTGTTTCCGGTGACAAGCGCCGGGCCGATCTTCCATAGCGCCAATAACAGAGGGTAGTTCCAGGCGGTGATCGCACCGACTACACCAACTGGCTCGCGATGAATCTCGATGTACTCGTCGTCGTTGTCGCGATAGATCTCGACAGGGATGTCGGCACTCGCGTACCGACTGAGACCTCGAAGACCGGAATCGATCTCGCCGGCCGCCTTGGCTAACGGCTTTCCCTGTTCCAGCGTCACCAGCATGGCGAGTTCGTCGATATTCGCGCGAATGAGCTCGACAACGTTGACGACGATTTCCTGTCGCGCCGCGATGCCCAAGTCACGCCAGCTGGGGGCCGCACGCCGAGCGGCATCCACGGCAGCGTCGAGATGCTCGACGCCGGCGTCGGGGACTTCAGCGAAGACTTCACCGGTCGCGGGATTGATCACCCCATTGACGGCCGAGGTTGTCACGATCTGTCCATCGATGGTTAGACCGGGCGCCCGATCGGCCGCCAGGGTTGGGGAGTTGCTCATGCCGGGGATCCTTCGGGTCGGAACAGACGTTGGAACTGCTCTGCGTTGTAGACGTTCTTTCGCGCCGCTTCCTCGCGAGGGTCGGAGATCTTGACCTTCGCGGCCGGACGCGCCGCGATCCGACCCGACCACGCCTTCAGATTCGGATAGTCCGAGACAGTAATGCCGTGCCCACCAGCGACTCTGGTCCAGGTGTAGGTCGAAATGTCCGCAATCGAGTACTCGCCGGCAAGATAGTCCCGATCCCGGAGCCGCTCGTCGAGAACCTTGTACAGGCGGGCGACCTCACCGACGTATCGACTGCGCGCGTAGGGGTTGTCGATGCCCTGCTTGGGTGCATGCGAGACGAAGTGAGCGGCTTGCCCTGCCATCGGTCCGTGGTTGGCCACCTGCCAGAACAGCCAGCAGAGCGCCTCCTGACGGCCCCGGGGATCGGTGGGCAGCAACCGTCCGGTCTTCTCGGCGAGATACTGCAGAATCGCCCCTGTCTCGAAGATCGCAATCGGTTCGCCACCGGTACCATCGTGATCGACGATTGCGGGGACCTTGCCGTTCGGATTGATCTCGAGATACTCCGGCGCGAACTGGTCCCCTTCCTTGATGTCGGTCCAGATGATGCGGTATTCGAGCGAAAGCTCTTCGAGCGCAATGAGCACTTTTCGCACGTTGGGACTTGTGTAGTAGTAGAGATCAATCATCGAACGATGCTCCAACAGAGTMGATTACGGAATGTCAGATGTCGTACTTCTTGCGGATGCGGTCCAAGTACGCCATCAGGTTCGGTTTGGTCTGCACGTACCCGGCGCCCAGCCATTCCTGTGGTTGGTCGGCGATGTGCCGGATGATCGAGTACACAGTTGCGTCGATGGAACACAGCTTGCTTCCCAGAAAGAACTCGCTGTCTCCGAGGAAATCCGAGAGAGCGTCGACATCTGCACGGAAGAAGTCGACGACCACTTCAGCACTCCGTCGTCCCATCCCCTGGCCATTGAAGCCGTCGACGACCCGGACACGGAATGCGTCCAAGAATGCCCTCAGCTCTGGGGTCACTTCACCGCCGCCGACGACGCAGGGGATGTAGGTCTCCCATCCCGAATCTTCACGGTAACGCGGTTGGATGATGCCGCTCCAGTACAGATGCTCCTCGATCAAACGAGTGAACGACAGGGCCAACGCCCGGTCTTTGGCCGACAGGTCCGCGTCGAGCTTGTCGCCGTACTTGTCCTTCAGGTAGGCCAGGATTGTGTTGGAGTCGCCGACCTTGGTTCCGTCGCTGTCGACGATGTACGGGAGCTTGCCGTGGGGTGAGTCCTGGTCGAGGGTCGCCAGGTCCTGCGTCTTGTGCTCGAACTCGACACCCGTGAACGTCATGTAGTTGATGATCTTGGTGACGTAGGGACTGATGTCCGGAACGCCGAAGGCCGGCGTATATCCGTAAATGGTGATCATTGTGCTCGGCATTTCTGTTTGTGAAGTTACTTGCAGTACAGTGCGGAAGGACGCTCTACCACTGGAGGAAGGTTCCGTCCGAGTGCTGGAACCGGCCCGAGTTCTCGGGGGTGAGGTTGTCGATGTTCTTGATCAGTCCGGCGGCGGCCTGTTCCGGGGTGATGTAGGTGTGCTCGCCGGGGAAGTCCTTGGTCAGGTCGGTGGCGACC
>NZ_JBFUHV010000302.1:0-6108 GCF_056402215.1 Rhodococcus sp. P4_B6
CGCCACGACTTCGCGTACTGCACCAGGAACGGGCCGGTCGTGTACGGCAGGTCGTATTTCTCGCACAGCGCCCGCACCCGCACCGCGATCTCCGCATACCGATTGCTCGGCAGGTCGGGGAACAGGTGGTGCTCGATCTGGTAGCTCAGGTTGCCGGACATGAAGTCCATCAGCCTGCTGCCCTCGATGTTGGCGCTACCGAGCATCTGGCGCAGGTACCACTCGGGCTGCGTCTCCTTGTCGATGTCGGCCTTCGTGAACTTCTCGGCGCCGTCCGGAAAGTGCCCGCAGAAGATGATCGCGTTCGCCCACACGTTGCGGATGGTGTTCGCCGCGAAGTTCGCCGTGATCGTGCTCTTCCATGCCGGGCCGGTGAGGGCCGGGTAGATCACGTAATCCTTGACCAGCTGCTTGCCGATCTTCGTGCCGACCTCGCGGGCCTTCTGTTTCGTCTCCGGGCTGAGGTCACCCCGCTTGACCACCTTGCCGAGCTCGAGGTGCTGCACAGCGACGCCCCACTGGAAGAACAGCGTCAGCAGGGTGTTGTAGACGAGATTGCCGGTATTGAACGGCCGCCACCGCTGGTCGCGAGTGACCCGGAGCAGGCCGTATCCCACGTCGTCGTCCATGCCGAGAACGTTGGTGTACTTGTGGTGCAGATAGTTGTGCGTCTGCTTCCAGTGCGCGGATGGATCGTGGATATCCCATTCCCACGACGTGGAGTGGATTTCCGGATCGTTCATCCAGTCCCACTGCCCGTGCATCACGTTGTGGCCGAGTTCCATGTTCTCGATGATCTTCGAGACACCGAGCATGCCCGCCCCGAGCAGCCATGCCGGCCGTCTGCGACTCCCGAACAGCACTGCGCGGCCGCCGATCTCGAGCGAACGCTGCAACCTGATGGTGTTCCGCACGTAGCGCGCGTCGCGCTCCCCGCGAGATTCTTCGATATCGCGGCGGATCGCATCCAACTCGCGCCCGAGCGCCTCGACATCGGCTTCGGTGAGATGTGCGTATTCCTTGACATCTGCAATCGCCATGGCAACCCTTCCCGGCTTGGCATGCTCGAACGACGCATGTCGCGTCGTCGGCTCTTCGCGATTCGTAACCTACGGTACCGTAGGTAAGTGTTACCTTACACACCCGAAGCCGGGATCGCGAGGGGGCGACGACGCGAATCCCGCGACCCGGCCACAGCACCCGAAGAGCATCGGAGTGTGAGATACACTGCAAAGGAACAGCTTTGATGCCGATTCGTGTGGTCCACTCCGGACGATGCAGGCCTGGCGCCGCCGCCCGCCGCACACGAGGCCAACCCGCGCCCTCCCGTCGCGGGTACAGATCAGCCTGAGCCCAGTCGGCCGACACCATCCACTACGCGTACAACTATGGAGTCGAAATGTCGCTGCAGAACTTCACGGCAGTCGTGGCACAGCCGGATGGAGTGGACTGGCGCCTACGAGCACGATGCCGATCCGAGGGCATGGACGTCTTCTTCCCTCCGGACGGCGAAAGCAAACCCCGCCGCATCGAACGCGAACGCGCAGCCAAGGACATTTGCGCCACCTGCCCGGTGATCGACCTGTGCAGAGATCACGCACTGGCATCGAAGGAATCACACGGGGTATGGGGCGGGATGTCGGAGTCCGACCGCCGCAAGAGCGCCTCCATCGGGCGAGAAATACGACGTCGGAGTCTGCAACTACTGCAGCGCTACCAGCAGGATTGACGGGCTCCGACCGGCTTCGCCCCTCAGTCGACCTCGACGACGATCTCCACCTCGACCGGCGCATCGATCGGGAGCACGGCAACCCCGACCGCCGAACGGGCATGCACCCCGGCGGCGCCGAAGATCTCCGTGAGCAACGTGTATAGCAGGTCATCGAGCGAGGGTTGACCCGCTACGTGACACACACTACAGTGCTTGATATATCAGTTGTCGACACCGCTCTTCCCGCTTGCCGATCATCCGTTCCCGCTCGCACTTGTCGCGTGTACGACCAAGGCGCAGTGTGCAATACGGACGATCCGCGGAGTGCAGGCGATCGCACATCCACTTCAGGAAGGACCATCATGGGTTCACCGCGCGTCGTGATCATCGGAGCCGGCATCGTCGGTGCGAACCTGGCCGACGAGCTCACCGCTCGTGGCTGGGACAAGATCACCGTCCTCGACCAGGGGCCGCTGCCACTGACCGGCGGCTCCACCTCCCACGCGCCGGGRCTGGTGTTCCAGACGAACGCCTCGAAGACGATGACCGAACTCGCCCGCTACACCGTCGAGAAGTTCCTSAGCCTCGACGTCGACGGCCAGTGGTGCTTCAACCAACTCGGCGGCCTCGAGATCGCCACCACCGAGGAACGGTTGGCGGACCTGCACCGCAAGCAGGGCTGGGCCACCTCCTGGGGCATCGACGGCAGCGTCCTCGACCCGGCCGAGTGCGCGAAACTGCACCCCCTCCTCGACCAGAGGCGGGTCCTCGGCGGCCTGTACGTGGAAACCGACGGCCTCGCCAAGGCCGCCCGCGTCGTCGTCGCCCTGGCCCGCCGCGCCGAGGCCCGCGGTGCCGTGTTCCAGGGTTCGACGAAGGTGATCGGCATCGAGCACSMCGGCGGCAAGGTCACCGGCGTCACCACCAACCACGGCRYSATCCCCGCCGACATCGTCGTCTCCTGCGCCGGATTCTGGGGCCCCGAACTCGGCGAACTCGTCGGCATGGACGTSCCSCTCCTCCCCTTGGCGCACCAGTACGCCACCACCGACCAGATCCCCGAACTCGTCGGCCGCAACACCACCCTCGCCGAGGCCGGCTTCCCGATCCTGCGGCACCAGGACCAGGACCTCTACTTCCGCGAGCACGTCGACCGCCTCGGCATCGGCACCTACGCRCACCGCCCGATGCCGGTGAACACCCGCGAGTTGACCGACAGCGCCGACATCTCCGACTCCGCCATGCCCTCGATGCTGGCGTTCACCGAAGAGGACTTCGCACCGTCGTGGGAGCAGTCCAAGCTGCTGCTGCCCTGCCTCGAGACCGCGAAGATCGAGCACGGCTTCAACGGGGTGTTCTCCTTCACCCCCGACGGCGGCCCGCTGATCGGCGAATCCCCCGACATCACCGGATTCTGGATCGCCGAGGCCGTGTGGGTCACCCACTCCGCCGGCGTCGCCCGCGCCGTCGCGCAACTGCTCGTCGACGGCCGCTCCGAGGTCGAACTGCACGGCTGCGACGTGCACCGGTTCGAGGACATCCAACTCGACCCCGACTACGTCAGCGAAACCTCCCAACAGAACTTCGTCGAAATCTACGACGTCATGCACCCCCTGCAACCGAARCAATCCCCCCGTGRCATCCGGGTCAGCCCGTTCCACGCCCGSCAGAGCGAACTCGGCGCCRTCTTCCTCGAGGGCGCCGGCTGGGAACGCCCGCACTGGTACGAGGCCAACGCGCACCTGSTCSAGCAGCTTCCTGCCCAGTGGCAGCCGCCGGCCCGCGAACCGTGGGCCGCGATGTTCCACTCCCCCATCGCCGCCGCCGAGGCCTGGAARACCCGCACCTCGGTSGCGATGTACGACATGACCCCCCTCAAACGGCTCGAGGTCTCCGGGCCCGGCGCCCTGGCCCTGCTCGAACCGCTGACCACCGGCAAGATGGACAAAACCGTCGGCGCGGTCACCTACACCCTCGCCCTCGACACCGCCGGCGGCATCCGCAGCGACCTCACCGTCGCCCGCCTGGCCGACACCGTCTTCCAGATCGGCGCCAACAGCAACCTCGACCTCGACTACCTGCGCCGCCACGCCCCCACCGACGGCACCGTCCAGATCCGCGACATCACCGGCGGCACCTGCTGCATCGGCCTGTGGGGRCCCCGCGCCCGSGACCTGGTCCAGGCCATCAGCCGCGACGACTTCTCCAACGACAMCTTCAAATACTTCCGCTCCAAGCAGGTCCGGATCGGCGGCATCCCSGTCACCGCGATGCGCCTGTCCTACGTCGGCGAACTCGGCTGGGAGCTCTACACCACCGCCGACAACGGCCAACGCCTCTGGGACGTGCTCTGGGCGGAGGGACAGCAGTACGAGATCATCGCCGCCGGCCGGGCCGCRTTCAACAGCCTCCGGATGGAAAAGGGCTACCGCTCCTGGGGCACCGACATGACCACCGAACACAACCCCTACGAGGCCGGACTCGGGTTCGCCGTCCGCCCCCAGAAGGGCGACTTCGTCGGCCGCGACGCACTCGACGGTGTGTCCGACGAYACCGTCACGCGGCGCCTCGCCTGCCTGATGATCGACGACCGCACCTCCGTGGTGCTGGGCCACGAACCCGTCTACCTCGACGGCCAACCCGCCGGCTACGTCACCAGCGCCGCCTACGGCCACACCGTCGGCGCCCCCATCGCCTACGCCTGGCTACCCGCCACCGCCGGCACCGGCASCACCGTCGAGATCGACTACTTCGGCACCCGCATCCCCGCCACCATCGTCGCCGAACCCCTCGTCGACCCCGAAATGAAAAAAATCCGAGCCTAAACCACACCGGCGCCGGGTCCGCCGCCTCGCTCAGCCAGGTGGTGGTCCGCCCCTTGACCCGCTTCTCTACTCTGCAATAGCATTTTTGATATATCAGTTCTTTAGAACTGACACCTCAATGGTTCCGCTTCGAGGAGACCCCATGCCCCAGACCTTCACCCTGACGCTCAGCTGCGCCCAGCGTCCCGGGATCGTGCACGCCATCAGCTCCTTCCTCTTCGAGCAGAACTGCGACATCGCCGAACATCAGCAGTTCGACGACACCCGCAGCGACGCCTTCTTCCTCCGCACGTCGTTCGTGTCGGCGGGCGACGTCGACATCGAGCACCTGACCGCCCAATTCGCCGACGTGGCCGCGAAGTTCGGCATGACGTTCACATTCAACGGCAGCGATCTGCCCCGCGTCATCGTGATGGTGTCGAAGATGGGCCACTGCCTCAACGACCTCATCTTCCGTTGGCGGGCAGGCAATCTCGGCGCCGAACTCGTCGCCGTCGTCTCCAACCACGAGGTGCTGCGGCC
Organism: Rhodococcus sp. P4_B6; assembly: GCF_056402215.1. Classification (NCBI taxonomy): domain Bacteria; kingdom Bacillati; phylum Actinomycetota; class Actinomycetes; order Mycobacteriales; family Nocardiaceae; genus Rhodococcus; species Rhodococcus sp. P4_B6. The sequence goes on from NZ_JBFUHV010000302.1 coordinate 5,059, forward strand.
GATGGCCGAGGCCGCCGGCCTGCCGTTCGTTCACGTTCCCGTCACCCCCACGACCAAGCCGGAGGCGGAAGCCGAACTGCTGTCGCTCGTCGACCGGTACGACGCCGACCTCGTGGTGCTGGCCCGCTACATGCAGGTGCTGTCGGACGACGCATGCCGGGCGCTCCGCGGGCGCGCGATCAACATCCACCACTCGTTCCTGCCCGGTTTCAAGGGCGCCAAGCCCTACCACCAGGCGTTCGATCGCGGCGTCAAGCAGGTGGGCGCGACGGCCCACTATGTGACACCCGACCTCGACGAAGGGCCCATCATCGAGCAGGAAGTCATCCGCATCGACCACACCTTCGACCCGGTGCGACTCGCCACCGTCGGGCAGGACGCCGAAGCCCTCGCACTCTCCCGGGCCGTGCGCTGGCACTGCGAGAACCGCGTCCTGCTTCACGGACACCGGACGGTCGTCTTCAGTTGAGGCGGCTTCGCCGCCCGTGCGCCTTTCTGGTAGCGGGAACAACCAGAAAGGCGCACGGGCGCGGAGCGCCTACAGCAGTTTGCGGATGGCCTGCTCGAAACCGGCGACATGCGCGAGGGTGAGCGCGGACGCGGTGTCCTCGTCGCCGTCGACGATGGCTTGCAGCAAGGCAGCATGCTCGCGGACGTGGCTGGCGACGTCGGGGAGTCGGTCGAGGAACAGGCACCAGATGCGGGTGGCGTGGGCGTCGAGGCTGACGAGGATGTCCTCGAGGTGCGGGTTGCCCGAGGCCCGGTAGATCTCGCGGTGCACGTGGACGTCCTTGCGCAGCACCTCGCGGGGGTCCTCGGTGTCGGAGATCTCGGCGATGTCGGCGGCGAGCGCGGCGAGTCGGGCCCGGGCGTCCTGGGTCGCGGAGCGCGCGGCGCGGGCGGCGGCGGTCGGTTCGAGTCGTTTGCGGATCTCGGAGATGTCGGCGAGGTCGGTCATGTCGACGGCGGTGGCGAAGGTGCCGCGGCGGGGGTAGGCGACGACGAGGCGTTCGCGTTCGAGGCGCTTGAGGGCCTCGCGCACCGGGGTGC
>NZ_JBFUHV010000303.1:0-6101 GCF_056402215.1 Rhodococcus sp. P4_B6
ATTGTGGTCCGGGCGGGACGAGGTGGAGCGGGAGACTGCCGAGTGGATTCGCTGGTTCAATGCGGACCGGCTGCATTCCTCGATCGACTACCTGTCGCCGATCGAGTACGAGACGCGCTACCGTGAACAGCGTCCCACCGCCGCCTCGGTCCTCGAGGTGGCCTGAACGAAGTCTCCACTCGATCCAGGGCAGTTCAGTGCTCACACGCATCGCACCGCACCGTCCAGCCACGTCTGCCCGTGGATCGCACCAACGTATGAACAGTCATGTCACCCCCGCGACTTCGTCACTGTGCCCCCAGCATGGCACAACCCGTCCGACAGTGGTGGCCCACGCGGGCCAGGCCCCGGCCGTCAAAAGTGCCGTGCGTCATGATCGCCGGCCACAACGACCGAGTTATCCACGAGCAGAACCAGTTAGCCACACAGCGCCGTAAGGACATTCGCGGTGCGGTATTCGACGTGGCTCAGAACCTCGCTCGAGGCCGAAATCGGCCCCGAGTCCGTGGCCTCGACACCGAGCAGCGCACCCAGATTCGCGATCCGGTCACCGCCCTGCACCGCTGAGAATCATCCCGAAATCGGGGCGTGTCATCTGAGCAGCTCCGGGCGCATTTTTGGCTATTTCAGGACTCGACCGGGACGAGACTTTCAAGCTTGCAGTGGAATGGGTAGGTCCCCGGGGCGCTGAGAACCGACTCGATCAGCGCTTCGTCGCCATCAATGCTCACAATCGTGAACACCGAGGTGCCCTCGGCATAACCTTGACTTTGTCGCCGACCTTCAGACCCGCGCGGGTTCCCGGCAGCGCAATCAGGCTTCCTGAGGCGGACTCCGCCAGCGACTCGGGGAGCTGGCGGGGCCCGGTTCGCGGCAACGAGTCGAGGCATCAGTCGCACGTAGGCGACCATGCCGATCACCTCGCGTGCATCCTTCCGAACCGACCGGCGTCTATAGGTGCGCCGACATCCCGGCACCCGACATCGAGTACGAGGACACTTTCATGACCACCATTCCCCCGATACAGACACCGACCGCACGCTCAAGGCCAAGCACCGGGCGTCGTGGGCCTCCGGCGACTACCCGACCGTCGCCGCCGAGCTGATCCCGACCCTCGGCGAGGTGCTCGTGGAGGCAGCCGATATCCGCTCCGGCCAGCGGGTGCTCGACGTGGCCGCCGGCAGCGGCAACGCCGCGATCCCGGCTGCCCCACGCGGCGCCACCGTCGTCGCGTCGGACCTGACGCCGGAACTGTTCGTCGCCGGGCGAGCGATCGCCGCCCAGCGCGGCGTCGAGCTGGACTGGGTCGAGGCCGACGCAGAGGCGTTGGCGTTCGACGACGACAGCTTCGACGCCGTCATCTCGGTCGTCGGAGCCATGTTCGCGCCGCACCATCGGCAGACCGCCGACGAGATGCTGCGAGTCTGCCGGCCCGGCGGCACCATCGCGATGATCAACTGGACACCGCAGGGCCTGATCGGCAACCTGTTCAAGACCATGGGACCCTACGCACCGCCCCCGCCGCGCGGTGCGACCCCGCCGCCGTTGTGGGGCGACGAGCAACACGTCCGCGACCTGTTCGGCGACCGGGTGACCGCGCTCGACGCGCACCGTCAGTCGCTCGTGATCGACCGCTTCGCAGACCCGACCGAGTTCCGGGAGTTCTGGAAACGCAACTATGGCCCGACGATCGCCGTGTACCGCCACAATGCCGCGGACCCGGATCGGATCGCGAACCTCGAGGAGGATTTCCTGCAGTTCCTCACCGCATGGAATCGGGCCGATGCGCCCGGTCGGACACTCTACGAGGCCGAGTACCTGCTCGTCACCGCACGCAATCGGTAGCCCGCATTGGCCCTCGGTCACCGACCGGCATGCGTACCACTGGGAGGGCGCCGCCCGCGCCGGAGTGAATGCGGAAGACGCTGCGGGACTACGAGCATCGAGGCCTGTTGGAGGCGCCGCCCCGGTCTTCGGCCGGGTATCGGTTCGCCTGTTGGGTCTGCCTCCTGATTCAATCTCTGTCTATATTGATATATGTCGAAACAAGAGGTGTCGGAGAGCGGTGCGATTGCTCACCCTGCTGCTCCTGAAATAGCCCGATCGTCCGGATGTTCGGCCGAATCTGCCGCGGACGTAGGCGGCGGTGCGGGAATCGACGGGCCCCGAACGCCGAACCCGAAAACGTAACTGAACCCGACCACCGGCACCGTCACGATGCAAGCGAGGGACGGTGCACCCGCGGCCTGGACGCATCGCCCATCGACTGATCGGATCTGTCGGTGTTCACTCGACTCATCACAAGCAATGCGAAGGCTCGACCTGCAAGGGTGTACAGCACATCGAGGCTGGGAGGACGGCCAGGATGAAACCGGAAACAGCGGAAGCCCGCATGTTGCTGTCGGCGATCGAGCATGCCCAGAACATGGTCGCACTCGCCGACTACGACACCGGACGCCTGCGCTACCTCAACCCCGCCGGGATGCAGCTGATGGGACTGACCGACGAGGCCGCCGTCGCCGCCCGCTGGGCACCGGAATTCTTCACCGACGTCGGATTCATCCAGGCCCCCGAGATGGAATCAGCCCTCCTCGAACAGGGCCGGTGGGAGGGCCGGTCGGAATTCCGGCACTTCCTGACCGGTGAACCGATCCCGGTGACCCTGTCCACCTACGTGATCGAGCGCACCGAGGACCATCGCCCCGCGGTGATCGCCTGCATCGCCCAGGACCTGCGCACCGCCCAGGAGCACGAACAGCGCCTGCACACCGCGTTGGAGGCGGCCGCGTACCGGGTCCGCGAACAACGCGCCCTCGCCGACCTGAGTCAGCTCGCCGTCGACGGCGACCTCGACCACGTCCTCGCCGCCGCGGCGGACGCAGCCGCCGCGTTGGTCGGAGTCAACTGCGCCTCGGTCGCCCGGGCCGACGAGCCGGGCGCGGTGTTGCGGGTGCTCGCCTACCGTGGTCAACCACCCGTCCCGGACACCTTCGCCCCCGGTACCGACTCCCAGCCCGGATACGCGGCCGCCACCGATCAGATCATCATCTGCCCCGACCGGTACGCGAGCACCGGTTCTCCACCGAAGCCATGCAGGCCCGAGGGCTACGGAGCGGGGTCTGCATTCCCATCGGCGCCGAGACGGTGTGGGGTGTGCTGACCGCGCACAGTGCCCGCCCCCGCGACTACTCCGACCGGGAGGTGATGTTTCTGCGCTCGGTGGCCGCGGTGCTGGCGGCGGCGATCCGGCGCATCGAGGCAGAAGACGCGCTGCGGCATCTGAGCCTGCACGATTCATTGACCGGGCTACCGAACCGTGCCCTGGCGCATCAGCAGATCGACGCCGCCCTGGACGCAGCACGCGGAAGCGGGCGCATGGTTGCGGCGTTGCTGATCGATCTCGACGAGTTCAAGAGCCTCAACGACCGGCTCGGCCACGCTGTCGGCGACGACGCCCTCATCCGGTTGGCCGAACAGCTGCAGTCGGTCGTGCGCCCCGCCGACACCGTGGCCCGGATCGGTGGCGACGAATTCCTCATCGTCTGCCCCGACACCACCACCACCGAGGCCAACGCCCTCGCCACCCGCATCACCGAACTGCACATCGGACCCGACTCGCCCGGACGCGAACTTCGCTACACCGCCAGCGTCGGCATCGCCCTCGCCCGACCGGAAGACACCCGAGTAACGCTCATCCGACGCGCCGACGCCGCCATGTATGAAGCCAAAACCACCGGCAGCGGCTACACCCTCGCCCCCTGACACGAACCCCAAACGCCCGCACCCAAGCACACCGCCACCGACATGCGGTGTGCCGCATAATGTTCCTGCTGAAGCACCAAACACGCCACCCAGGCCAGCCGAGCGTCGCCGAACCTGACCTGCCCCCACCAGGCTCCGGGGAGCGGATGCTTGCGACCGGGCCTCGGCCGGCACGAACACCCGCGGTGCATCAGCGAGATGCGCGAGCACCCCAGACGCGAACTCGCCCACAGGCCCACACCAGACCCCACCGCACCACATTCAGCTCAGCGACGACGAATACACCCGCGCCCACGCCGCCGCCCGCACCGCCGGCCAGAACCTCGAAACCTCCGGTCCACGACCGCATCACCGACGCCCTCGAACAACCCGAATAGCAGGTTCAGTCGGGGGTGAAGAACAGTTCCATCCCGATCATGAACCACGCCTCCATTGCCGCCATCGGCACGAACGAACACACCAACGGGTAGGGCGAAGTCCACACTCGGATCGGCCGCGGCGATGCGGCCCCGTGACGGCGACGACCTACGGGGTCATCTGTTCCCCGGTGACGAGGAAAATCACCCGGCGCCCGACCACAACGGCATGGTCACCGAAGCGCTCGTAGAAACGCCCCAACAACGTGACATCGACCGCGGCCGGGATGGTGCCGGTCCAGGCCGGATCCTCGATCAAGGTGAGCAGCCGTCGATGCAAGTCGTCGAGCTCGTCATCGCGTCTACCGATCTCAGCGGCCAGCTCCGGATCATGCGTGCGCAGAACCCGCTCGGCGAGRCCGGCCAACTCSGCCGCCACCCGCCCCATMTSGRAGAGCAACTCCTCCGCCTCACCGGAAGCGACRTGCTCGGGATGACGCCGGCGGACACTCTCSGCCACATGCTGCACCAACCCACCCATCCGGCTCAGATCCGCCACCAGGTGCACACCGGTGACCACCTGACGCAGATCACGCGCCACCGGGCCCTGCAACGCCAACAACGCCATCGCCAGGTCCTCACACGGACCGCGCAACTCCTCGATCTGATCGTTGAGATCGAACACCCGCTCCGCCAGCGGCAGGTCAGCCAACACCAGCGCCTCGGTCGCCGCCCGGACCGCCTCCCCCGCCAGGTGACACATCGACGCCAAACGGTCAGTCAGCTCGTCGAGCTGCTCGTGAAACTTCATCCGCATAACCATCATCCTCGTGCACCCGACGAAGACAGCACACCGGGACGTGTCACCTTCCCCGTTCCGAAGGCTCGCCCAGGCCGCGAGCCTTCCCGTCCACCCACGCGATCACATCGAACACCCGCAATGCGGAGATCTCTGCCGGCAGGCCCGCCTCCCCGCGGATCGACAGCAACCGGTGATGCAACGCTCCGTCGTCGGCACGGAGGGCCTCCCGGACCGGGTTCAGATGTGCGCGGGCGGCGCCCAGGACCTGACTGACGTCGGAGCCCCAGATCGGGTAGAGCCGGGGCGTTTGCGGGCGATCAGCTTCGTCGCCTTCGTCCGGCCGATCCCCGGCAGCGCCCACAGGGCCGTTTCCAGGTCCCAAGCGGGCCGCCCAGGGGTCAGCGGCTCCGGGTTCATCGAACCGGGCCCCGATCCGGTCCCACCGCCGCCAGAAGCGCGCTCAGCGCCTCCGCCTCGGTGTGCAGGATCGCCCCGCACCGCCGTCGGGGGGAACTGCACGGATAGGAACGTCACCGCGACCAGATCGTCCGCGGTGAACCGGTCCGCCTCCCCCGCCCGATTACCGGTGCTGGACCAGTCGTCGAAGTGCGCCCCGACGTAGTCGTCGCCCAAATACGGGTGGCCGTAGTACCGGTTCAGCGACGCGATCGCCGCAGCGTCCGAGTCGGTCGCGAGGGTGGTCGGCAGCCGGAATGTCATACCCCGCACCCTCTCACCCTTCAGGTGCCGGCGGCCGGCAACCGAGCCGAAGTGGTCGCTACGCGCCGAGCCCGGGATCAGGGGGCGGTGTCGGCCGCGGCGCGGCAGTCGGCAGTCTCGGCCAGAAGCGTGCGCGCCTTCTCCGCCAGATCTGGCAGGCCCAGCGCATCGAGCCAATCACCGTATGCCCGCGCCGGGGCGGTCCGGGCGAGTTCCTCGTCCACCAGCATCACCGGGCTGGTGGGGTATGCGACGCGGGCCACGAACCGGGCGATCTCGTCGGCGGTCAGAATCTTCCCGAGCGGCGGCGTGGTTGCTCACCGGTCATGGCGTCTCCCCCATTGTCTGAGTTGACTGGACGTGGTGTGGACAGTATCGCGTTGCGGGCGTGGCCCTTCGGCCGTCACAGGGACGTGTCATCTGCCCAGTTCAGTGATAGGAATGCGCGGTGATCGATGCGC
>NZ_JBFUHV010000304.1:0-6018 GCF_056402215.1 Rhodococcus sp. P4_B6
CCGTATGGCTGACCGTCGCCACGCGGATGGCGAGCGGTTCGAGCAGGAGACGCATGGCGGAGATCTCCTGGACTTCGGCCGACGAGAACCTGCTTACCTCCACCCCGGATCGCGGGCGCATGTCGATCCATCCTTCGGACTCGAGCAGTCGGAAGGCTTCTCGCAGTGGAGTTCGGCTTACCCCGAAGGCTTCGGCATATTCGTCCTGACGAATCCGCATGCCGGGTTCCAACTTGCCCGTGATGATCTGCTCACGCAGAGAATCCGCAATCCGTGAGACGAGTGATCGTGCATCGAGGTGCATTGATGCCGCCATCGTCCCTCCATTCTGAATCCAATCGATTGGATGTGATGCTGCAAATATACCGTGGCGGGAAGGACCGGCGGTACGGAGCGTCGCCGGTCCTTGCCGAGGGGTCAGGATCCGGTGGACGGATGAGGAGGCGCCGAGATTCCAAGATGATCGCGAAGCGTCGGGCCCTCATAGTCGCGGCGGAAGATGCCACGTTCCTGCAGGATCGGGACGACCATCCGCACGAACTCCTCGAATGCGCCCGGCAGGTGGGTGGCGGCGAGGACGAACCCGTCGCAACCACCGCTCTCGAACCACTCCTGCATCTGGTCCGCGACACTTTCGGGGGTACCGACGAATCGGGGGCCCTGCAGCAACGTCGCACGGTGCGCCGCCAGGTCGCGGACGGTGACGTCACGGTCGAGGTGGCGCCGGACGCCCTGAGCCAGCCCGCGGATTCCTCCGCTGGCCGCCATCATCTCGTCGGTCACCACATCGTCGAGTTCGTGCTGGGAGAAGTCGTAGTTCAGCGCCTCGGAGAGCAGGGCGAGCGAGGCGATCGGGTGCACGTACGCGTCGAGGAACAGCCGTTCCTTCTCCTCCGCGATCATCTGTGTTTCGCCGACCACTGCGTAGGCCATGGGCAGCAACTTGACGTCATCGGGATTGCGGCCTGATGCGGCAATCTGCTCCTTCTGCTCCCGGTAGTGCTGCTGTGCTACGGGCAGACCGGGGTCAGCGGTGAAGATCATGTCGGCCCATTCGGAGGCGAACTCCCGGCCACGACCGGACGAGCCGGCCTGTAGCAGCGCGGGGCGGCCTTGTGGGGTGCGCGGCACGGTAAGCGGCCCGCGCACCTTGAACCACTTGCCCTCGTGGTTGATCTCGTGAACCTTGTCCGGATCGGCGAATTCGCCGCTCTCCCGATCCAGCACCATCGCGTCGGGCTCCCAGGAGTTCCACAGTGCGACGACCGCCTCGAGAAACTCCTGAGCTCTGTCGTACCGTGCGTCGTGATCGAGGTGGTTCTCCAAGCTGAAGTTCTGCGCCTCCGAGTCGTTCACCGACGTGACGATGTTCCACGCCGCACGGCCGCCCGACAGGTGGTCCAGCGTGGCGAACGTGCGGGCGACGTGAAACGGTTCGTAATAGGTCGTGGAGTACGTCGCACCCACGCCGATCCGGCTGGTGGCGCCGATGATCCCGCCAAGGACCGCTGTGAGGTCGAGCTTGATCGGACGCGCGCCGTGGCGGACGGCGCCGGCAACCGAATCGCCGTACACACCGGGCATGGCGAGGCGATCGTCGAAGAAGACCAAGTCGAACTTGCCCTCTTCCAAAGTGCGTGCGACGTGCTGGTAGTACTCCATCGTCAGGAAGGAGTGTTGGGCCGAGGGGTAGCGCCACGAGCCCGAGTACACGGTCACGTTGCCGGCCTGCATGAAGCCGACGAGGGTCATCTGGCGGGTCATAGGTTTCTCCTGTTCTGCCCGGCGAGACCGAGCAGTTCGGCCCTGTGGGCAATGGTGGCGGCGTGGCGCAGGTGGGCGGCATCGACGAGCATCCCGTCGAGCGCAGAAGCCCCCTTGCCCAGATTTTCGGCGTCGCGGTAGGCCGCAACCACCCGCTCGGCGTGCGCGATCTCCTCCGGAGTGGGAGCGAAGGCGTCGTTGGCGATCTCTACCTGGCTCGGGTGGATGGCCCACTTTCCCGAGTAGCCCATAGCTCCCGCCCGGTCGCACGCCGTGCGGTAGGCGTCGGGATTCTTGTAGTTCGGGAACGGCGCATCAATGGCATCGATCCCGGCGCTGCGTGCAGCGACGATCACCCGGGACCGGGCGTAGTGCCACATGTCGCCGGGGAAGTCGACCACCGGGTCGAAGTTCGTATCGACGCGCGCGCCCTGCGATGCAGAGAAGTCGCCCGCGCCAAAGATGATCGCTTCCAGCCGGTCGCTGGCATGAGCGATCTCGTCGACATTCTGCAGGCCCTCGGTCTCTTCGATCAGTACCTCGAGCGCGATTTTCTTCTCCAGGCCGATGGTCTCCTCGAGTTGGGTGAGCAGGGTGTCGACCCACCACACGTCCCGCGCACGGCGGACCTTGGGCACGATGATCACGTCGAGCGACTCACGAGCAATGGTGACGACCTCGATTACGTCGTCGTACGCCCACCTCGTGTCGATGCCGTTCATTCTGATCGCGCGGGCTGTATGTCCCCAATCGAGGTCGCGTAACGCGACAGCGGCTTTGCCCCGTGCCTTTTCCCGTTCGGCGGGTGCACAAGCGTCCTCCAGGTCGAGGAACACGAGGTCGGCGCCCGAGGCCGCCGATTTCGCGAACATCCAATCGTTGCTGGCAGGCGTGGCCAGTTCGGAGCGGCGCGGTCGCATTGCCCGTGGTTCTGTCATATCAGATGGCGCCCTTCTCGTTTGCTTTCGGCGGTGCTCTTCATCTAGACCAGCCGCTTCCGTGGGGAGGCTGCGAAGAGTGGATCCGGTGCCCTCCGGTGGGGTTGGCGCTCACAGCTTCTGCTCGATGAGGGCAACCACTCGCGCATCCGTGGATGCTTGCTTCACCGGACGTTTTGGATACAATCGAATATATTCGAGTCTGCCGCGTCACGTCAACCATGAAGCGTGGGCCACGGCATGACACGGCATCCCTACTCTCGATTCCGTACGACAGGAGCAACCTGTGACCACCCGCTCACGTCCCCGACGCTCAGCCCTCTACGTACCCGGGGACAATCCACGGGTCCTCGACAAAGCCAAGAAACTGCCGGCTGACGTGCTCATATTCGATCTCGAAGACGCAGTAGGCCCCGAGGCCAAAGCATCGGCACGGAAACGTGTATGCGAGCTGATCGACTCCGGCGCCTACGACCCCAGAGAGCTCGTCGTCCGTATCAACGGCCTGGGCACCGACTGGCATGGTGACGACCTCCGCGCGGTTGCGTCATCACGTGCCCACGGCATTCTCATCCCGAAAGTGAATTCAGCTGCGGAAGTTCGTCTACTCGCGGATGCACTCGGCGCCGCCGGAGCGCCAGAACACCTGCAACTCTGGGTGATGGTCGAGACACCGGCCGCATTCCTGCACGCCGAGGAGATCGCAGCTGCCAGCAAGCGACTAGACGTGCTCGTGATCGGCACCAATGATCTGATCAACGACATCCACGCGCTGCACGTGCCAGGGCGATCCCCCATCATGGCCGCTCTGTCTCTGGCGGTGCTGGCGGCGAAGTCTGCGGGTAAAACCATCCTCGACGGGGTCTTCAACAGCATCGAAGACGACGCGGGATTCGCGAACGAGGCACGCCAAGGCCGAGCGATGGGCTTCGACGGAAAGACGGTGATTCATCCGTCTCAGCTCGCACCGGCTAACGCAGCTTTTGCACCGAGCCGGCCGGAAGTCGACCGCGCACGAGCGATCATCACCGCCTACGACAAGGCCCGTGAGGCAGGTGAGAGTGTCCTAGTCGTTGACGGTCGCATGGTCGAGGGTCTGCACGTTCGAGATGCCCATCGCATTCTCCGGCTACACGAACTCGCCACCGAGATCGACTGCGCCACCCCATCGAGCGTCTGACCGACCCGCTCCGTACCAGGAACCTGGCCATCATCGACCGATCACACGCCGTGAGGGAGAACTGTGTCATCAACTGAATCAATCGTGCACGCCACACCCGAGAGTCACCGGCGGCGGGAAGGCCCATACTTCGACGACCTCGCGATCGGGCAACGTGCCAAGTCGCCCGGACTGACGTTGACTACGGGACTTGCGGCCACCCACCAAGCGATACTCGGTGACCGGGTGCCGCTCGCCCTCGACGCGCACCTCGCCGGCAGAGTGACCGGAGCACGAGGACAGATAGCCAACCCCGCCCTCGTGTGGGACGTCGCAATCGGACAGTCAACGCACTTCAGTCAACGTGCCAAGGCAAATTTGTTCTATCGCGGGTTGGCCCTGCGACGACTGCCCGAAATTGGCGACACCCTCTATACAGAGACCGAGGTCATTGCACTTCGTGAAAACAAGCGCCGTGAAGACCGTCATCCCACCGGGATGATGGCGCTACGCATCAAGACCGTCGATCAGGAAAACCGTGTTGTTCTCGACTTTTCACGCTGCGCGATGATCCCGATGAGTGCCGCACACATCACGACCAACCACCAGGATGATTTGTCAGCCATCAGTTCGGGCCTTGATCGCCAGGTGCTGCGAGACCTGACCGCAGACTGGCGCCTGTCGCTCCTGCCGACGACTACACCGGTGTCGGTCCGTGATCGATGGACAGTGAAATACGGAGACGTGGTCRCCTCCGCCCCGGAGTTGGCGCGCTTGACTCTCAATCTCGCATCTGTCCACCACGACTACCGTGCGGCGGGGTCTCAGCGACTGGTCTACGGTGGCCACACGATCGGTCTTGCCTCGGCTCAGTTGTCGAAGACACTGCCTGGTTTGGCCGCCATCGTTGGATGGCAAAGCTGCGACCACCTTGCCCCGGTCTACGAGAACGACACAGTTTTCAGCACAATCGAGGTCGAAGACGTCGAACCACTCGGCGAGGTCGGCCGCTTGGTCGACCTGCGTTCGGTCGTACACAAGGTGCAGCCTGATGGGAACGCGCCGGTGGACGTTCTCGACTGGCGCATCGTGGGAGTAATGACATGACCGCAGGCGTACTCGCCGGGATGCGGATTATCGAAGGTTCGGCCTTCGTAGCCGCGCCTCTCGGTGGTATGACACTGGCGCAGATGGGTGCGGACGTCATCCGATTCGACCAAATCGGCGGCGGCTTGGACTACCACCGCTGGCCGGTCACAGAGGGCGGCCACAGCCTGTTCTGGGCCGGTCTCAACAAAGGTAAGCGGTCAATCCAGATCGATCTACGCTCAGACGCGGGCCGCGAGCTCGTCCGGGCACTCGTCACGGCGCCCGGTGATAGCGGCGGAATCTTCCTGACAAATTTCCCAGCCCGAGGCTGGCTCGACTACGACCGACTACGCGCAGAGCGCGCCGACTTGATCATGGTGGTATTGACCGGCAACGGCGATGGCAGCAGCGAAGTGGACTACACCGTCAATCCCGCCACAGGATTCCCGTCCGTCACAGGCGCCAAAGACTACGACGCCCCCGTCAACAGCGTCCTACCCGCTTGGGACATCGCGCTCGGCACTCTCGCGGCGGTAGGCCTGCTCGCCGGGGAACGACACCGCACACGCACCGGCGAAGGCCAACTCATCAATGCTTCACTGTCCGATGTTGCCTTCGCCATGGTCGGCAATCTCGGCCGGCTCGGGCAAGCCGCACTAGGCGGAAACAGCGGGACAGACAAGGACGGCAATTACCTGTACGGCGCGTTCGGAGCGCCGTTCCGCACGGCCGACGGTCGCCATGTGATGGTTGTCGGGCTTACCGGCCGACAGTGGTCAGCCTTGCGCGATGCCACCGGCCTCACGGATCGCTGCGACGACATCGAGCGCGAAAGCGGTGTCGACCTTGAAACGGAGACGGGTCGCTATGTCGCTCGCGAACGAATCGCCGAATGCCTCCGGCCTTGGTTCGCGCAGCGAACACTGCCCGAGGTCGCCAGAATCCTGAACGAGCGGCAAGTGGCCTGGGGGCCCTATCAAACCTTCACCGAACTCCTCGACGATCGTCGTCTGTCGTCGGCGAATACGATGTTTTCTCCGGTGGAGCACCCCGGCGTCGGAACGTACC
>NZ_JBFUHV010000305.1:0-5986 GCF_056402215.1 Rhodococcus sp. P4_B6
GCGCAGGTAGGCGCCGCCTTCGTTCGTCTGGCAGGCCTGCTCGTAGGCGGCCAGGTGCGCGAGCTTGTCCGCCGGGGCGAATGAGCGTCGGCGTGGTCCGTCGGAACGTGGGTGGGAAGACTCCATGTGACCATTGTCCCCGGCTACGGCCAGGCTGGAAATTGTCATTGTCGGGTTGATCCGTATCTCGCCCTGCAGGCGGGGTTGCTGTGAACCGTTGGACTCAACTCAGCCTGACACGCAGGGACCACAAGCGTCGGTGTGGGACACGGTCAAACCCGCACCACCTCACGGTGATGCGGGTAGCCGTGACACACGTCCATCTCCCACGCCGCCACGCAAGTGGCAGACAGTATGAGATCTACGTAGACGCTTTGCCATGCCTGAAACACAGCGCGCGACCACCACCAACGCCGGGATTCCCGTCGCCAGCGACAACGAGTCGCTCACCGCCGGGCCGCAGGGTCCCATCCTGTTGCACGACCACTACCTCGTCGAGAAGCTCGCGCAGTTCAACCGCGAGCGCGTCCCGGAGCGCGTCGTCCACGCCAAGGGCGCCGGCGCGTTCGGCGAACTGGTCGTCACCCACGACGTGAGCCGGTACACGAAGGCCACGCTGTTCCAGCCCGGCGCGAAGACCGAATCGCTGGTGCGCTTCTCCACGGTCGCAGGTGAGCAGGGCAGCCCCGACACCTGGCGCGACCCGCGCGGATTCGCCGTGAAGTTCTACACCGAGGACGGCAACTACGACCTCGTCGGCAACAACACGCCCGTCTTCTTCATCAAGGACCCGATCAAGTTCCCCGACTTCATCCACTCGCAGAAGCGGCTGCCCGGATCCGGTCTGCGCGACCACAACATGCAGTGGGACTTCTGGACGCTGCGGCCCGAGTCCGCACACCAGGTGACGTGGCTGATGGGTGACCGCGGCATCCCGAAGACGTGGCGGCACATGGACGGCTTCGGCTCGCACACGTACCAGTGGGTCAACGCCGACGGCGAGCGGTTCTGGGTGAAGTACCACTTCAAGACCGACCAGGGCATCGAGTTTCTCACCCAGGACGAGGCCGACACCCTCGCGGGCACCGACCCCGACCATCACCGCGCCGACCTGTACGACACGATCGCCCGCGGCGAGTTCCCCAGCTGGACGCTGAAGGTCCAGGTCATGCCCGTCGACGAGGCCGAGGGCTACCGGTTCAACCCGTTCGACCTCACGAAGGTGTGGTCGCAGAAGGACTACCCGCTGATCGAGGTCGGCAAGTGGACCCTCAACCGGAACCCCGACAACTTCTTCGCCCAGATCGAGCAGGCGTCGTTCGAACCGTCGAATGTCGTTCCGGGAATCGGTTTCTCACCCGACAAGATGCTGCTCGGGCGGGTCTTCTCCTACGCGGACGCGCACCGGTACCGCATCGGCGCCAACTACGCGCAACTGCCGGTCAACGCCCCGAAGAACCAGGTGAACGCGTACTCGCAGGACGGCGCGATGCGGTACGCCACCAATTCACCCGAGACCCCGGTGTACGCGCCGAACTCGTACGGCGGCCCGCACGCCGACGCGTCGCTCGCGGGCGACGAAGGCCTCTGGGCGTTCGACGGTGAGTCGGTGCGCGCCGGTTACGTCGAGCACGCCGAGGACGGCGATTTCACGCAGGCGGGCACCCTCGTCCGCGAGGTCCTGAGCGACGACGAACGCGACCGCCTGGTGAACAACATCGTCGGTCACGCACTCGGCGGTGTCAGCGAACCGGTTCTGCTGCGGGTGTTCGACTACTGGAAGAGCGTCGACCCCGACCTGGGCAAGCGAGTGGAAATCGGTGTCCGGGAAGGACAGACCGGGAACTGATGTCGTTGGTGGGGCACGCTCAGAGCAGGCCCCACCAATAGATCAGCAACGCGAGAACGAATACCACCACAGTTTCCACGACGACCCTCCTTCGCCCGGCTGCACGCACCGCACGATTCCATCATCCCCCATGCGCTTCGCGCCCGTGAGTACTTCTTAACCGCCGGCGGTTAACAAGTACTCACAGGTGTGTGACGGGTGTGTCGGATGTTGTTGCTAGGTTGAGCGGTGTCAGGACACCGGCTCGGATGACCGTGTCCCGAGTCGGGGTCGAAAGGTGCTGTCTTCCATGGTGATGGGTCCCACCCACGCAATGTCCGGTGCGGCCGTCGGTCTGGCGGTGGCAGATCTGCTGCCGCTCGACTGGGGTGGGCCCACGTCCACCGCCGAGACCCTCACGTTCGCGGCGGTGTGCGCCGGGGCGGCGCTGCTCCCGGACCTCGACACGAGCCAGTCGACGGTGTCGCGTTCGTTCGGTCCGGTCAGCAGCGTCGTCGCGAAGGGTGTCGATGCGGTGTCGCTGGGTTTCTACACGATCACCAAGGGCAAACGGGACGGCAAGCGGCGGGGTGGGCACCGCACGCTCACCCACACCGCCCTGTTTGCGGCCGGCATCGGGGCCGGAGTGTCCGCGCTCGTCGTCCAGTTCGGCAAGCCCGCCATCATCGCGACGCTGTTCGTCTGCCTCGGCCTGGCCCTGCGCGGGCTGGCCGGTGAGCTGGCCAAAGAAAAAGGCTGGCTGGCGGTTTCGGCGGTCGCCGCGGTGCTGTCCGCGCTCACCTGGCAGTCGTATCCCACCGAGGCCGGTTCCACCGGGCTCGGCGTCGCGGTGGCCCTCGGCTGCGCAACCCACTGTCTTGGGGACGCCATCACCAAGGAGGGCGTCCCCTTTCTTGCGCCGTTCCTCACGCTCGGCAAGGAACGGTGGTGGGAGTTCCGGCTCCCGTCGTTCCTGTCCATCCGGGCGGGCGGGCCCTTCGAGAAGGTCGTGCTCGGGCCCGCCCWGACGGTGGCCGTCGGACTCATGGTCATCTGGGCCATCGACGGTGCGCCGCAGGCAATCTACGACGCGTTCGTGCCCGCGCCGAAGTGACTCGGGGATTCGGGAACTCAGGCGGCGAGCATCTTCTCGAGGTCGTCGAGGACGAGCATCGCCCCGGTCGGTCCGAGCGCGAGGAACCAGGTCTCGTCGCTGACGTGCACGGACTTGCCGTCCTTCACTGCCTGCATCTGATTCCACAGCGGGCCGCCGACCACGGTCGACTCGTCGGTGGTCTCGGGTGCGCCGTAGCTGGAGTAGAAGATCCGGTCGGCGTCCGCTTCGCCGATCGTCTCCTGGCTCACCTCGACGGCGAGTTCGTCGATGTTCTGCACCGTGGGGCGCGGGAGCCCGACGTCCTGCAGGATGACACCGATGAACGACAGGTTGCCGTAGAGGCGGATCTTGCCGGACATGAACCGGACCAGCGAGATCGTCGGCTCGCCGGTGATGGACTCCCGGACCTCGTCCGCGCGAGTCTGGTAGGCGTTGAGCACGTCCTCCGCCTTGGTCTCCTCGCCGAGGGCGTCCGCGACGAGCAGGAAGTTCTCCTTCCACGGGAAGCCGGGGCGGATGCCGAATACGGTCGGTGCGATCGACGACAGCTGCGGGTACAGCTTGTCGGCGCGCAGCTTGCTGCCGAGGATCAGATCGGGCTGGAGCGCGGAGATCGCCTCGAGGTTCAGGTTGTTGGTGGTCCCGACGTCCGGGACTCCGGCGAGCTTGTCGGCCAGGTAGGACGGCTGTCCGGCGGCGCTCTCTGGGCTGGCCAGTCCGACGGGCGTGATTCCCAGGGAGAGCACGTCGTCCAGCTCGCCGCCGTCGAGGACGATCACCCGCTCGGGCTTCTTCTCGATGACGGTTTCCCCGAGCGCGTGGGTGATGGTCCGGGGGAAGACGCCGGGTTCGGCATCGGTGCCGAGTTTGGCGGTCTCGGCGTCCGCCGTGGCGAACTGGCGGCCGCCGGTGGCGACGTCGGTGTTGCCGGCGGTCGAACCGGTGTCGGTGGTGCCGCAGGCGGCGAGAAAGACGCTGGCCAGGGCGACCAGCCCGGCGCGTACGTAGAGCCTCGATGACATGAGGTGAGGCTAGCCTGAGGTTTCGGAGCGGTGGCCGCGGGGTCCGGGCAACCGGAAAACGTCCCCACCACGCAGAAGAGGCCTCGACCGGCGAACCGGTCGAGGCCTCTTCTCGGTGTCTCACACTGTCGGGGTGGCGGGATTTGAACCCACGACCTCTTCGTCCCGAACGAAGCGCGCTACCAAGCTGCGCCACACCCCGTGTTGAACCTCGGCTAGCTTACATTACCCAACCAGTCACCATTAAATCCCCTGGTCAATTGCGTAAAACGGTGCTCTCCGACGACTCGGCGCGAGCCCGCGCGGTGTCGGAGTCCGAGCCGCCGCGCTGAGCCGGGACCAACGTCAGGAGCGTCGCCTCGGGGCGGCAGCAGAAGCGGGCCGGCGCCCACGGCGACGTCCCGATCCCGGCGGACACGTGCAGCTGGGTGTGCGCCCCCCACTTGGACGGCCCCTTCACCCGTGAGCGGTCGATGTCGCAGTTGGTGACGAGTGCGCCGTAGAACGGCAGGCACAGCTGACCGCCGTGCGTGTGGCCGGCCAGCACCAGGTCGTACCCGTCGTCCGCGAACCGATCGAGAACCCGCGGCTCGGGCGAGTGGGTGATGCCCAGCCGGAGATCGGCCAGCGGATTGGGCGGACCGGCGATGGTGTCGTACCGGTCGCGCTGGAGGTGCGGATCGTCGACCCCGGCCGACGCGATCCGGACCCCCGACACCTCGAGGTCGCGGCGCACGTGCGTGACGTCGAACCAGCCGCGTTCGGTGAACGCGGCCCGCAGGTCGCCCCACGGCAGCGGCTCGCCGAGGATGCGCTTGCGATCCTTGCGGAAGTACTCGAACGGGTTCTTCGGTTTCGGCGCGAAGTAGTCGTTGCTGCCGAACACGAACAGTCCGGGGCGGGCGAGCAGATTCCCCAGCGCCTGGACCACGGCGGGCACCGCCCGCTGGTGCGACAGGTTGTCGCCGGTGTTCACGACGAGGTCGGGGTCGAGGTTGTCGAGTTCCCGCAGCCAGTTCTGTTTCAGCCGCTGTCCGGGCATCATGTGCAGGTCGCTGATGTGCAGCACACGGAGCGTCGACGACCCGGGTTCGAGCACCGGCATCGTGACCTCACGCAGCGCGAACGCATTGCGCTCGATGAGCGAGGCGTAGCCGATGCCGAGGGCGGCGGCACCCGCCGTACCCAGGGCGGCGCGGGTCAGGTTGGTGCGGAACTCGTCAGACACTCTTCCAGGATACTGATGAGCGCAATCGAGATGCAGTGGACAAATCGGGGCGCGTAGCGTTTCGCCCATGCCAGATTCACTGAAAGCAAGACTGCGCTCCGACATGACGGCCGCCATGAAGGCCAAGGATTCGCTGCGCACCGCCACGATCCGCATGCTGATGGCCGCCGTGCAGACCGAAGAGGTTTCCGGCAAGGAAGCCCGCGAACTCACCGACGACGAGGTGCTGAAGGTCCTCGCGAAGGAGTCGAAGAAGCGCGGCGAGTCCGCCGAGATCTACACCGAGAACGGTCGGGGTGAGCTGGCAGCGCAGGAGCGGGCCGAGGCGCAGATCATCGACGAGTATCTGCCGACGCCGCTGACCGACGCCGAACTCGTCGACGTCGTGGACACCGCCATCGCCCAGGTGGCCGAGGAGATCGGTGAGCGTCCCGGCATGCGTCAGATGGGTCAGGTCATGAAGGCCGCCGGCGCGCTTGCGGGCGGCAAGGCGGACGGTTCGCGGCTCTCGCACGCGGTGAAGTCCCGCCTCTGACCCCCACGTGATGCTCCTATGAGTGTCAACCCGGGTTTGCGGGGTTGAGGAGGGCGAAGATTTCTCGGGCGACGGCTCGCTTGAGGCAGCGGATGATGTCGCGTTTGGGCTTTTGCTTTGGGGCGAGTCGTTTGTCCCGGTAGGCGCGGGTGCGGTCGTCGTACTTGGAGTCTGGAGAGCACGATCACGTGCAGTGCCCGGTTGGCTTGCCGGTCACCGCCCCGGTTGAGGCGGTACCGGGGTCGTCTGCCCGGAC
>NZ_JBFUHV010000306.1:0-5835 GCF_056402215.1 Rhodococcus sp. P4_B6
GACGGGATCGCCGTGACGGGATCGCCGTCTCCTTCGACCTGCTCTGCGAGCAGTTCGACGCGCTCGCTACGGACGGCGCCGCCGCGGGTGTGAAGATCGCGTTCGAGAACACCCCGTTCTCGCACCACGTCAAGACCACCGAACAGGCTGCGCGGTTCGTCCAGGACGTCGGCAACCCCAACGGCGGGCTCATCCTGGACATCTGGCACGCCTTCCGGGGTGGGACGGACTACCACACGTTGACGGAGATCATTCCGTCGCGCTTCGTGTTCGGCGTCGAACTCGACGACGGTTGGACTGCCGTGCGGGGAACCGATCTCGAGGACACCTTCGACAACCGGGTTCCCTGTGGCGAGGGCCAATTCGCCGTCCCGAAGTTCATCGATGCGGTCCGCCGCGTCGGCTTCGACGGACCGTGGGGTATCGAGCACATGTCGCAGGAGTTCCGGAAACTGCCCGTCGCCGAGGCACTCTCCCGGGCACGCGACGGCGCCCTGCGGTGCTTCGAGGTCGCCGACCTGGCGGCCGCGAATGGGGACGACAGCTGATCTCATCGGCTCTCCCATCGCCATCCGGTCTGCGGCGGTGAGGTGAAAATGATGGGAATACCGTATTGATTGAGGCGTGCGTCACAGCAAGACTGGCAAGGGCACACAGACAGTGGATTGTGCAGTCGCTGCTCGGACTGGCCGTGTGCATCACCGACCCACCGGCACAGACGCCGATGGGGACAGAACGAAAGGAATCCAGTGGCCACCCTGTTGAACGGGAAAGTCGTTCTGATCAGCGGCGGGACGCAAGGTGTCGGCGCAGGCGTCGTGCGAGCCGCGGCCCGCGAAGGCGCCCGAGTGGTCTTCACCGGCCGCCGGGCCGAGGCCGGCAAGACCCTGGCCGCCGAACTCGACTCCGAGGGCGCGCAGGTCCGGTTCGTGCAAGCGGACCTCGTCGACCCGGCCGAGGCGACGAACTCGGTGACCCGGACCATCGAGGAATTCGGCCGCATCGACGCACTGTGCAACGCGGCCGGCCTGACCACCCGCGGCACCCTCGTCGACACCACGCCGGAGTTGTTCGACCAGCACATGGCCGTCAATCTGCGGGCCCCGTTCTTCACCATGCAGGCCGCCGTCGCGGACATGGTGGCGCGGAAGGCGCCGGGAACGATCGTCAACATCATCTCCATCGCGCAGCACGGCGGGCAGTCCTACCTGGCTCCGTACGTGGCGGCGAAGGCCGGGCTGGCGGGGCTGACCCGCAACGCCGCCTACGCGCACCGCTTCGACCGGATCCGGATCAACGGTCTCAACATCGGCTGGACCGAGACCGAGGGCGAGACCGCGACCCAGCAACGCTTCCACGGCGCCGACGACAACTGGGCCGCCGAGGCCGCGGCGAAGGTGCCGATGGGCAAGCTCGGGCAGGTCGACGAGATCGCCGACATGGTGGTGTTCCTGCTCTCGGATCGCAGTGGCGTCGTCACCGGCTCGGTCATCGACTGGGACCAGACCGTCATCGGAGGGCAGGACTGATGGGATCGACACTCGGCGTGATCGGCCTCGGCCGGATCGGCGCATTCCACACCGACACCCTCGCCCAATTGCCGGGGGTGGACGGCCTCGTCGTCACCGACGAGCGTCCGGACGTCACCGCAACCGTGGCCGCCAAGTTCGGGGCGCGCGCGGTCGAGGACGCAGCTGCGGTCTTCGCCTCGGGCGTGGACGGGGTCGTGATCGCGGCCGCCACCCCGGCGCATGCGCCGCTGATCCTGGCCGCCGTCGATGCCGGGATTCCGGTGTTCTGCGAGAAGCCGGTCGCGTTCACCGCCGACGAGAGCTACCAGGTCGTCGAGCGGCTGAAGACGTCGACGGTGCCGGTGCAGATCGGGTACAACCGCCGGTTCGATCCCGCGTTCGTCGCCGCCCGCAACGCCGTCGTGCGAGGGGAACTCGGCTGGCTGCACACGGTGCGCTCGACGACCCTCGACCCGGCGCCGCCGCCGGCGGAGTACGTGGCCGCCTCCGGCGGCATCTTCCGCGACTGCAGCGTCCACGACTTCGACATCGTCCGCTGGGTCGTCGGGCAGGAGGTGACCGAGGTCTACGCTGCCGGATCCAATCAGGGCGATTCCATCTTCGCCGACTGCGGCGACGTCGACACCGCCACCACCACCCTGACGTTCGAGAACGGCACCCTCGGCGTGGTGTCGAACACCCGCTACAACCCCCGCGGCTACGACTGCCGCCTCGAGGTCCACGGCTCCCAGGACAGCGTCGTCGCCGGTTGGGACGCAAGCGCCCCCGTCCGCAATCTCGAACCCGGCGTCACGTTCCCGGACGGCCCACCGCACCGGTTCTTCATGGACCGCTTCACCGCCGCCTACCGCGCCGAACTCGGCGCGTTCCTCGAGGTAATCGCCGGCACCGCACCGTCGCCGTGCACCGCCGCCGACGCCCTCGAGGTGGCGTGGATCGCCGAGGCGGCCACGCTGTCCCTCTCCCACCACCGACCCGTCCAGATGAGTGAGGTTCGACGATGATTCGTATTGCAGGAGCACCTATTTCCTGGGGTGTCTGTGAAGTTCCCGACTGGGGACACCAGCTCGGCGCCGAACGGGTGCTGTCGGAGATGCGCGACGCCGGTCTCGAGGCCGCGGAAATCGGACCCGAGGGCTTCCTGCCGTCCGACCCCCGGCAACTGGCCGACACTCTCGCCTCCTATGACCTGAAGGCGGTCGGCGGGTTCACGCCGGTGCTGCTGCACGACCCCGATCACGACCCGGTCCCGGACATCACCGGCACCCTCGCCGCGTTTACGGCGGCCGGTGCCGAGGTCCTGGTGCTGGCCGCAATCACCGACACCGACGGTTACGATTCACGCCCCGACCTCGACGACGCCGGCTGGAAGACGCTGCTGGGCAACCTCGACCGGCTGCACCGCGTCGCATCGGACCAGGGCATCCGCGCCGTCCTGCATCCGCACGTCGGAACGATGGTCGAGAGGAACCTCGAGGTACAGCGGGTGCTCGACGGCTCCTCGATCCCCCTGTGCCTCGACACCGGCCACTTGCTGATCGGTGGCACCGACCCGCTCGAGCTGGCCCGGGCCGCCGCAGATCGGATCACCCACACCCACCTCAAGGACGTCGACGCCGAATTCGCCGCCCGCGTGCAGGCCGGTGAGCTCAGCTACACCGACGCCGTCGCGCAGGGCATGTACACCCCGCTCGGCACCGGCGACGTCGACATCGAAGGTGTGGTCCGGCACCTCGTGGACTCCGGCTTCGACGGCTGGTTCACCCTCGAACAGGACACCATCCTCGCCGGCGAACCCGAGGGCGAGGGCCCGGTGGCGGACGTGAAGACCAGCGCCGCGTTCCTGCGAAGCCTGTCGCTGTGACATCCCTGCGGATCGGGGTGCTCGGCGCCTCGCGGATCGCGGAATCGGCGATCGTGAGGCCGGCCCAGATCCTGGGTCACCGGCTGGTCGCGGTCGCCGCCCGCGACCGCGACCGGGCCGAGGCGTTCGCGCAGACCTACGGTGTCGAACGGGTCGTCGACTCGTACGCGGATCTGATCGCCGACCCCGAGGTCGACGTGGTCTACAACCCGCTCGCCAACGCCTTCCACGCCGAGTGGAACCTGAAGGCGATCGAAGCCGGCAAGGCGGTGCTGACCGAGAAGCCGTTCGCGCGCAACGCAGTCGAAGCCAAACTGGTGCGGCGCGCGGCGCGGGAACGGGGAGTGCCGATCATGGAAGGGTTTCACTACCTGTTCCACCCGATCATTCAGCGGATGTTCGGCCTGCTCGAGGACGGCACCCTCGGGACGCTGCAGCGGGTCGAGGTGGTCATGCGGATGCCCGAACCCAAGCCGGACGATCCGCGGTGGAGCCTCGACCTCGCCGGCGGGACGGTCATGGATCTCGGCTGCTACAGCCTGCACGTGCACCGGCAGCTCGGCCGGTTCGCCGGCGGCGAACCCACCGTCGTCGCGGCACGAGCGATCGAACGCGACCCCGGGGTCGACGAATCCTGCGACATCGACCTGGTGTTCCCCAGCGGCGCAACGGGTTCCAGCATCAACTCGATGACCTGGGACCGGTTCGAGATGACCCTGCGCTTGGTCGGGGACCGGGGCGAGGCCTTCGCCCACGATTACCCGCTGCAGTCCGGCGATGACCGCATCACCGTCATTACCGACAGCGGTGCCGTCGTCGAACGCCTCGGAACCCGCTCGACGTACACCTACCAGCTCGACACCTTCGCTCGACACCTTGCCGACGGGACCGCGTTCCCGATCGACGCCGACGACGCGGTCACCACCATGGAGCTCATCGACTCCACGTACCGCGCCGCAGGCCTGCCCCTGCGGTAGGTCACCTTCTCCCCACCGGGCCTCGAGAACCGACTTCCCGCGTCCGGTCCGGTGGGGTTCTCCACCCACACTCTCCCTGTCTCCCCTCCCTCGCTGCTTTTCCATGCCTGCATGGTTGCGGCTTCCGAAAGGCCAACCACATGGATACACACGACGGCCGGCCCGTCCCGTTCACAGGCAAGCGCACACGCCGGGTGACCACCCTGGCATTGGGCATCGCCACAGCCGTGTTACTCGCAGGATGCTCGAGCACCGGCGGCAAACCCGAGGCAACGGGTAGTGGCATGGCCTCGGGCACCGCGGACACCCCCCGCGCGACCATTGCGATGATCACGCACGAGGTTCCTGGTGACACCTTCTGGGACCTCATCCGCAAGGGCGCGGAAACCGCGGCGGCCAAGGACAATATCGAACTGCGGTATTCCTCGGATCCCGAGGCACCGAACCAGGCCAACCTCGTCCAGAGCGCCATCGACAGCCGAGTCGACGCCATCGCCGTCACCCTCGCCAAGCCGGACGCGATGTCGCCGGCCGTGCGCGCCGCCACAGACGCGGACATCCCCCTCGTCGTCTTCAACGGGGGAATGGACCAGTACAAGGCCCAGGGCGTGGCCCAGTACTTCGGTCAGGACGAGAAGCTCGCCGGCATCTCGGCCGGGCAGCGCCTGACCGCCGACGGCGCCAAGAAGGCGCTGTGCATCATCCAGGAGCAAGGCCAGATCGCACTCGAGACCCGGTGCGCGGGTGTGATCGAAGGATTCAAGGGACAAACCGAGATCCTCAACGTCAACAGCAAGGACCTGCCCTCGGTCGAGGCGACGATCACCGCGAAACTGCAGCAGGATCCCTCCATCGATCACGTCGTCGCGCTCGGCGCACCGATCGCCCTGACCGCCATCCAGTCCAAGGCCAACGCCGGCAGCGGCGCGACGATCGTCACCTTCGACACCAACGCCGCCCTCGTCGACGCCATCAAGGCCGGGGACGTCAAATGGGCCATCGACCAGCAGCCGTTCCTGCAGGCTACCTCGCGGTGGACTCGCTGTGGCTGTACCTGAACAACCGCAACACCATCGGAGGTGGAATGCCGACACTGACCGGCCCCTCCTTCATCGACCAGTCCAACATCGACTCGATCGCCGAGTACGCCAAGGCCGGAACCCGCTGAGCACGGTGCCCGGCACAGCATCGCGACTGCCGGGCACCGTCGGCGTAACGGAAGGAAAGTCATGTCCACACAGCAAGATCTGGACCTTGCCAGTCACAAGGTCGTCCACGACGAACGGGTGAAGGAACAAAAACGCCTGCAACGGCTGCTGGTCCGCCCCGAGATCGGGTCCCTGTTCGGTGCGATCGCGATCTTCGTCTTCTTCATGGTCGTCGCACCCCCGTTCCGCAGCCCCGAGGCGCTGGCCACGGTGCTCTACGCCTCCTCCACGATCGGGATCATGGCCTGCGCGGT
>NZ_JBFUHV010000307.1:0-5796 GCF_056402215.1 Rhodococcus sp. P4_B6
GCGCACGCTCTCGGCGACGTGTTGCGCCAGCCCGCCCATCCGGCTCAGATCCGACACCAGATGCACCCCGGTGACGACCTGGCGCAGGTCCCGGGCCACCGGGGCCTGCAACGCCAGCAGCGCCAGCGCCTGCTCCTCGCACGGACCGTGTAACTGCTCGATCTGCTCGGTGAGGTCGAACACCCGCTCCGCCTGCGGAAGGTCGGCCCGCACGAGGGAGTCGGTGGCCACCTCGATGGCCTCCCCGGCCAGATGGCACATCGACGCCAACCGGTCGGTCAGGCCGTCGAGCTGCTCGTGAAACTTCATCCGCATACGCATCATCATCGTGCACTCCGCCGGCCGCCGGGGCTTCCGCGCTCATCCCGAGTAGCTACCAGAAGGCCGCTAGTGCTAGTTACCAGGAGCCGCGTCCCCGGTTCCGCCGGACTCCGGTCGCGCGTGCCGCGGCGTGAGAGGCCGGTACTCGCCGCGGCGTAGCCGGCGGGCGTGCCGTCTGCGGTCGGTCTCGGTCATGCCGCCCCAGATTCCGTAGGGTTCGCCCGTGGCCAGGGCGTGGTCGCGGCACCGGCTGAGCACGGGGCAGTCCTCGCAGATCCGCCGGGCCCGTTCTTCGCGTCGGGCCCGGGCCTGACCGCGTTCCCCGTCCGGAGAGAAGAACACCGACGATTCGATGCCGCGGCACGCGGCGTCCTCCCGCCAGACCCCGGCACCGGGGGCGGTCCCCTCGGTGGGCGGCAGCGATGAGGGTCCTACGGACAGCACTGTGGTTCCTTCCGTTCCCACGCAGCGGAGCCGTCGAGACGGATCCGCCACCTCGGGAATGTTTCTTCTATCGGCGTCGGGTATCGGTTACGACTCGTTTCAGATAACAAAACCGAATACCCTGTTTGTGAGGTATACCGGAGAAGCCGATGTCGGCGCCACCCGGTTGCATATCCAACGTCCGTCCACACGCTGCGACGCAACCCCATCGTGCGATCGGAGGCGGGGCCGAGGTCGATTGCCGACGCGGTGCGGGCGCACAACGCGTTGTCGGTCGTTGCGCGGCAAGATTTCGTTGCGTGGCAGCACCCGGTGCACGAATCCAAATTTTGCTGGTGGAGATCCATTGTTCGAATGCTGCTTATTCGTTTCAGTGAGGTCGGGCCTTCACGAAGCCGGCGACGCAAGATGTTCTTCCAATCTGCGGGGCAGAGCAGGGTCGGAGTGGTGGACCCATTTGCGGCATTGGGCCACCGTTGAACCGGCTCGGGTAAGCACCTCCGGCTGCGGGAGTTCAGCGAGTGCATCGGTGCGAATGAGACCGTCGCCACATGGTGCAGGCGATGTCGAATGCCTGTTGGTCGGGTTCGCAATGGCGGCACTGGCTTTGACTGATCAGGTGACCGGAACGGTGCGGGTCCGGATGGAGCCAGATGACGGCGAGGTCGGCGCGTTGATGGACGGCCTCGGCCCGATTGGTCGGCTCGTGTCCGTTGTGCAGATCTCCGGCATGCCATCGTTCCGTCGTAGCAGAGCGCCTCCGCAGCCGGCTGGTTTCTTAGCGAAATCCTTACGCCCCGAGAGCCGAGTGCAGTGCCGAACCGCGTCTAKGCTTCGGCGGTGTCCAAAGCCGTCCATGCGGCGCGGCGTCTGATTCTGGGGCGTGCGCTGCGCAGTGAGCATCTCGGTGACCAGTTGCTGTCCAAGCGGCTGGCGCTGCCGATCTTCGCCTCCGACCCCCTCTCGTCGGTGGCCTACGCCACCCAGGAAATTCTGCTGGTCCTCTCGTTGGGCGGGCTGGCGTACCTGTATCTGACCCCGTACCTGGGTGCGGCGGTGGTGGTGCTGCTGGCGGTGGTGGTGGTGCTCTCCTACCGGCAGGTGGTGTTCGCCTACCCGAGCGGCGGCGGATCCTACGAGGTTGCGAACCGCAACCTGGGGCCATCCGCCGGGTTGACGGTCGCCGCCGCCCTGCTCGTCGACTACGTGATGACCGTCGCGGTGTCGGTGGCCGCCGGGGTGGACAACCTCATCTCCGCCTTTCCGTCCCTCAACGCGTACCGGGTGGCGATCGCGGTCGGCTTCGTGGTCCTGTTGACCGCGATGAACCTGCGCGGGGTCCGCGAATCCGGCAAAACCTTCGCGGTCCCCACCTACGGGTTCATTGCCGGTGTCCTGGTCCTGATCGTCACCGGCCTGATCCGGGTGCTCCTCGGGGATGCGCCGGTCGCCGAGAGCGCCGCCTACTCGATCACCCCGGAACACTCCGGGATCACCGGGCTGGCCTTGGTGTTCTTCGCGCTGCGCGCGTTCTCCTCCGGCTGTACCGCGCTGACCGGCGTGGAGGCCATCTCCAACGGGGTCCCCGCCTTCCGCAAACCCAAGAGCGTCAATGCCGCCAAGACCCTGGTGGCGATGGGGGCCACCGCGATCGTGATGTTCGCCGGCATCACCGCACTGGCCATCATCAGCAAGGTTCGCATCGCGGAACACACCTGCGACCTGGTGGGGTTCACCGGCAACTGCCAGACGGATCCGCAGCGCACCGTGATCGCGCAGATCGCGGCCGCGGTGTTCGGGGGGACCACCAATGTCGGGTTCTTCTACATCCAGGCCGCCACCGTGCTGATCCTGATCCTCGCGGCGAACACCGCCTACAACGGGTTCCCGCTGCTCGCCTCGATCCTGGCCCGCGACCGCTACCTGCCGCGTCAGCTCAACACCCGCGGCGACCGGCTGGCGTTCAGCAACGGCATCGTGCTGTTGGCCCTGGCCGCCGGCCTCCTGATCGTCATCTTCGACGCCTCGGTCACCCACCTGATCCAGCTCTACATCCTCGGGGTGTTCACCTCCTTCACCCTCAGCCAGGCCGGGATGGTGCGGCACTGGAACCGTCTCCTGCGCGCCGAACCCGACCGGGCCGAACGGCACCGCATCCGGTTGCGGCGCACCGTCAACGGGATCGGCTGCGCCCTCACCGGGCTGGTGCTGATCATCGTGACCGCCACCAAGTTCACCCAGGGCGCCTACCTGGTGGTCATCGCGATGCCGATCCTGTTCGTGATGATGAAGGCCATCCGCCGGCACTACGACCGGGTCGCCGCCGCCCTGGTCCTCGACGAGGACAGCTTCGACCTACCCTCCCGGGTGCACGCCATCGTGCTGATCTCCCAGCTGCACAAACCAGCCGCCCGCGCCCTCGCCTATGCCCGCGCCACCCAGCCCTCGATCCTCGAGGCCGTCACCGTGCAGAGCGACGACACCCCCCGCCTACAGAGGGAGTGGGACAAGCAGAGTATGCCGGTGCCGCTGAAGGTGCTCGCGTCCCCGTACCGGGAGGTGACCCGGCCGATCATCAACTATGTCAAGAACATCCGCCGGGACAACCCCCGCGAGGT
Source organism: Rhodococcus sp. P4_B6 (assembly GCF_056402215.1). Lineage (NCBI taxonomy): Bacteria > Bacillati > Actinomycetota > Actinomycetes > Mycobacteriales > Nocardiaceae > Rhodococcus > Rhodococcus sp. P4_B6. Next base: position 3,384 of record NZ_JBFUHV010000307.1, read on the forward strand.
GATCACCATCTACATCCCCGAATACGTCGTCGGGCACTGGTGGGAACACCTGCTGCACAACCAGAGCGCCCTGCGGCTCAAGGGCCGGTTGCTGTATACCCCGGGAGTGATGGTCACCAGCGTGCCCTGGCTGCTGGACTCGGCCGAACACATCACGTATCCGACGGCCCGGCCCGCCCCCGGCGACATCCGCCGCGGAACCATCCCGGCGAAAACACCGGCCGCGAACAACCGGCCGTGACCATGCTGCGCACCGCAGGGCCAATTGACTCCGCCGTATCCACCGGCCGCGCGCGAGGCCGACAACCGCGCTCGACAACTCGGCGAGAGTTGCCTCCATCGCCCACGGCCGAACGCAGCGAATCCCTGCCGAAYAGATTCGCGGGGCGTTCTCCCGGCAACAGTGCGCTGAACTAGCAGTTCAGAAGCGCGGACCCGAGCAGGTGGCGTCACCGAGGCTAAGTGCGCCTGTCAGGTGGCCCCGGTGCTCACGGCGGTCACCGTCGATAACTCGCGCCGTGTGAGGTCCCGGTGCGTTGGGTCGATGCGGAACGCGATCTGGCACACCCTCGCATCGCTGTGCTTGCGCAGTGCGTTCGCGATCTCATTCTCGCGCTGGGTGGGCAGGAGCCCGGTGCCAGGCGGCGAGTTCGATGGTGGCCAGCATCGAGTACGTCGGACACCGAGCACACGACCTGATCGGCGGGCCAGATCACCGATCCATCTCCGGTCAATCTTCGCCGCATCTCAACACGTACTGTGGTGCCGTGCACGATCRACTGCCTCCCGGCCTCCCGCTGGACCCGTTCGCCGGYGACCCCGCCGACCCGGCAGCAGCCCTCGACGCCATTGAGCCGGGCCAGCCACTCGATCCCCAGGAGCGGCTCGCAGTGGAGGAAGATCTGGCCGACCTCGTCGTGTACGAGGCGCTGCTGGCACATCAGGGGATCCGCGGTCTCGTCGAATACTGCGAGGACTGTCAGCACGATCACTACCAGGATTGGGACATGCTCCGCRCCGACCTCCTCSAGCTTCTGGCCGGCGGCCCCGTCCGCCCGCACGAGCCGGCCTATGCCCCGACCCCCGAGGCGTACGCCACCTGGGACTACTGCGGCGGGTACGCCGATGCCCAGGTGAACAATGCGGCGCACGGCGCCACCTTCGACACCTGAGGGCCCAGCCGCCACAACGGCCGGACATGTCGCATCCGCGGCGGAAATCCCGCAGCGCACACGAGMCCGACCAGATGGCCGGTGCACCGAGCTCCGCACGACCRGCGCGGCGGAATCGGGCACTTCCCTCCGCCCGATCCCGCGCCTCCCGCACTTCCGTCGCATCGAGCTTCCCATTCTGCGCGTGGGCCCTGGACGCGATCTCCCGCGATGCCGTCCCGCTCGCACCGGCCGGTCCCACGCTCACCGGCGGCAATCGCAACACGGGCCGTGGGGGTCTCACGGGCTGAGCAACGACGATTGGCCACGGCACGGTCTGGCACCGGCCCCGTCCCCAATGCGGGCGAGGGCTGTCCCGGGCGAGACCGCCGCGACGAGACTGAGAAGATGCTGATCCTCTCCGGAGCCAACGTCCCACCCACCACACTCGGTACGCCGGGCAGCGTCGTCCACCTGTGTGTACGCATGCCCGCCTCGGACCGCGCCGCGACAGCCGGGGCGGTCCGCACACTCCTTGTCGCCGACCTGACCCGACGGGTCCTCGAGGATGTGCACCGCTCACAGGTCGCACTCACCCTCCTCGCCCCCCGACCCGGTTCACCCGTGATACCAGGCGATCTCGACGCGTGGATGATCCGCCCACCGGCAGGAATCTACGATTCCGCCGACGCCGCCGCAGCCGCAGTCGGCACCCCGGTCGGGCTCATGGTGACCGCGGCCGAGGACGACACTGCCGAGTCTGCGCTGACCGTCGGTGCCGCGGCCGGGTCCGAGCCGCTCGACGATCTGACCCACGCCGGTCATGACCCGCTGACGCTGCGTTGTGTGCTGCTCTCGACGCACTACCGGCAGCAAGCGCCGCTGACCATGGAACGGATCGCCGACGCCGCGGGGCTGTTGCATCGATGGCGGCAGCGCGTCGCCGACTGGAGCACACACATCTCCGTCCCGATGCCCGCAGACATCCTCGAGGCCACGTATCGCGCCTTCGACCGAAACCTCGACGTGCCGGCGGTCCTCGACCTGATGCACCACGTCGAGTCCGACGCCGCGATCGCCCCGGGCGCCAAATTCGAAACCTTTGTCCACCTCGACCGGGTGCTCGCCTTCGATCTACCCCGCCACCTCGGCGGCCCGCACTCGTGAGATTCACCGTCCCGAGCCGCCGTGCGCCGGCGGGCAACACAGTCCCGTGTCCCGCGCCGCGGAGCTGGCACCCGGAAACGGGTACACCTGCATGC
>NZ_JBFUHV010000308.1:0-5747 GCF_056402215.1 Rhodococcus sp. P4_B6
ATCCTGAAGGGTGCCGGCGGGTTATTTTGCTCGCGGTTCCGGTCCCGTTGCATTTGGCCGCCATTGTTGCCGCACATATTCATCTGCTGCTGAATTTGGTCCGGAGGAGCCAGTTGTTGTTGGGATCGCACGGGTCCTGCCCCGGCGGGGCGGTCGATGCGGCGGCGGACGCCACCGCGGGTGCGGCGACCCGAGGCCACCGCGGGTGCGGCGACCGAGGCCACCGCGGGTGCGGCGGCGAGTCCCGCCGGTAACGTGACGATCGATCCGGCCACCACCAGCCTGACCAGAAGGCTAAGTCGGCGATCGTGAAGCTATTGATCGAGCATGAGTTCTGGCCGATCGGTGCGCGTTCGACCCTGATGGCGCGACGCCCGGTTCCCGGGCCCGGTTGGTGGTGGCCCCCCTCGCTGTCGGGCCGTTCTTCGTCAGCCTGAATCAGGTGCCGTCGAACTCGAACCGTACGGGGTCTCCGCTGGCGAAGTTGATCCCGGCCGTCAGGGCGGCGAGGTCGGTCATGCCTTGCGCGCCATACCCAGCCGTGAGCCCCGACGCGTTGGAGTGCCTCGAGAGGAAGCACTTGTTCGAGGAGATGTTTCGGCTCTTCCGTTCGTTGGTCGCGGATCGAAAATGCGCAACGGTGCGCAAGATTGACCGATTACCCTGCGAATCAGCGGCACCTGCCACACACTGAACCCGGACCGCGGAAGGGGGAAGGCCCGATGACATATGTGTCCGTTCGACAACAGATGCACACCGTGCAGGACTGCACGACCGCACCGCGCATGTGGTTGGACACCGACCAGGGCAGTCTGACCGCGTACCTCCGCGACGAGCCGGTCGACGAGACGTGGCTCGCCACCAACCGGCGGCTCCATCACGAGCTCATGTCGGCCGTCGGCAACGCACATCCGGGATCGGCACCGCAGGAGGCACCTGCCCGACCCCCGATGACCGCCGAACAGCGCGGGGCGCTCGAGCAGGTCCGGGACACCTGTGCGGTCCTGCGGACCGACGACCAGTTCCAGACCATCGCCAAGTTCCGTGCCGCGCGGCTGGTGTGGGCGCGGATCGCCCAGGTGTGCGGCGTCCTGCGGGCCGACAACACCGGTGTTCCGGCGCGGGTACAGCATGACACCTACCGACAGTTCACCGGCGACCCCATGCACGCCGTCAAGACAGCGCGGGCGGCCGACGCGCCCGAGAACGTCATCGTCGACTGCATGTCAAACGCCCGGTCACGGGCGATGAACGTGATCTGTCGGGGTCGCCGAGTTGCATTTCAAGCGTTCCTCCGCCGAGCGTGTTGTTCGCCCGTGTGGCGGGTACGGAATCGGCTGACAGGCTCCCGTTCCACCTGGTGGACGCCTTTGTGGTGGCCGTACTCCTCGACGACGGGGCACCGACCCGCCTGGGCATACGAGTGGCTTCTCGTCGCCGCCGACGATCTCCTCGACGATCAGAACGCCGCCGCGCGTGCCGAGGAACTTCGTGGCCGCAGCCGCGGCATCCGGTACTCCACCGCCCGCGAGCAACACCATCTCCAGCGTCGGGGCCTCATTGTCCTCGACGAGCAGCGGGGCACGTTTCCATCGACGTCGCCGCCACCGCGTGGGCATCGATCCGGCGTGACGGTCGCCCGACCTGCTGCACCCCCTTCGCGCGAACGGCCGCCCGCTCGATCGCCAGATTTGTCGTCGTCAACTGTCTCCTCCCGTCGGTGCTCCTGTTCCGGCGTGTCGGGGTTGTAAATTTGGGCAGCCACCTTCGTGCCCCCACCGACCGGGGTGGTAGTCCCTCGCCGTCCACGGGACATCCGGGCGGCGAGGGGCGCGGGGGGTTGCGACATCTGCCGACGGCGGTGTGCGGGCTTGGGTGAGTTGTCCCGCTCGGCATGCACGTGGTGTGCTCGGTGGGTTACGGGACCGCGAGGGCGTGGGTATGCGTTTCGACCGCACGCTTCAACTCGGCCCTCGACAGGGTCCTCGAACCGCACGCGCACCGGGCCGGCACTTCGTCGTCCTCGAACCTGGTGGACTCGAGCATGTCGACATACTCGGAGCCGAGCCGGTCGCCGTGATGCGCGGTATCGACACGGTCGCGTGAGCCGTGGGCGCCGGGACCACCGCCGGCCACGATCACGGGGCCCTCGTCGGTTCGATACACGGTGGCCACGCGATGACTGGCCGGGCATGTGACACGAACGATCGCGTAATCACCGCGCCCAACGCCGAGAGCCTCCACGGCCTTCCGGGCTATCCGGCGACGGTCGAGGGGCGAAGGTTCCTTGGTGTCCATAGATCCATTGCACACCTGTTTGCCGTTGACTTGAAGAGCAGGACGGCCGTGCGATCGGGAGCAATGATCAATAACTGGTGGGTGCGACGCGATGGTGCGCGTGTGAGTGAGCTCGTGGATGGGAGGTCGGCGATGCAGGTCGCGTAGTTCTCCGAGCGCTCGGTGGACGAGTGAGGGCGCCCTCTCCGGTACTGGCCGCTGGCGGTGGCGGCAAGCGGCGACCGGAGGCCACAGGCCGGTCGTTCGAGTTCCGCCCGGCCGGGCAGCGGCGGCAGCGTGTCCTTTGGCTGTGGCCAGGCTGCGCTCGGCCTCGGCCAGGGCGGCGAGCTTGGTCTGCCAGCGGGCCTCCAGGCTGCGGGCGACGAGCCGGTTCTCCGGCGGCATCGTCAACTTGAGTGATAGTCGCAGCGGCGCAGTCGGTTTGGGCTCGCCTCTGCCCGGAATTTATTGGCTGGGTGCGTTGTTCGGGCAGCGGTGGCGGCCGCGGTGATTTCGCGCCACACCGCGAAGCGGTCCGTCATCTCGCGACGCCAGTCGGATGCCGACAACATGTGCCGCCGCAGCTGGAAGTGCCCCGTGATGCCGGAGAACGCGGACAGGAACCGTTGCGTCTGTCCGGGTGAGGCGAACCGCTTCATCCGGCGCTCCCGTTGCCGAGTCGGCTGATGCGAGTTCTCGGCCCGATTGCTGACGATACTTCGACCGGCGATGTTCGACCGAGGCCAGCATCTCGCGGTGCGCCACCTGGTAGCTGGCCGGCTTGTCTGTCACGAGCACCCGCGGCACGTACCGCAGACCCTTGAGCAGCTTGCGGAAGAACTGCTTGGCAGCCTTGGTGTTTCGACGCGACTGGACGAGGATGTCGAGCACCACACCGTCCTGGTCGACCGCACGCCACAAGTACATCCGCTCGCCGTTGATCGGGATGAACACTTCGTCGGGGTGCCACTTGTCGCCAGGGCGCGGCCGGCGGCGGCGCAGCTGGTTGGCATAGGACTGGCCGAACTTCGCGCACCACTGCCGGATCGTCTCGTGCGAGACCACGACGCCGCGTTCGAACATCAGTTCCTGCACGTCACGCAGGCTCAACGCGAAGCGGGGATACAGCCACACAGCGTGGCTGATGATCTCCTTCGGGTAGCGGAAGCCCTTGTACGACGAATCTGCGCTGGGCACGGTCGCCCATCCTCCCAGCGGTCACCCGCACAGCCAAGTTGACGATGCCATGGCACGTGGGTGGACCTGCCCCCGTTGAACGAACCGCGGGCGGCTGGTGCCGCGGCCGTGGTCGGCGACAGGATCGTGGTCGCCGGGGGACAGGCGAACGGCGCACTGGTACCGACGACGGAAGTGTTCGACGGAACGAAGTGGACGACCGTCTCGGACATCCCGACGCCACGGGAGCATCTGGCCGGAGTGTCGGACGGGACCTACTTCTATGCGATCGGTGCGCGGGACCTGGCGTCGGACCAGAACACTGCCGCGGTCGAGCGGTTCGACCCGGCCGCGGGAACGTGGACGACGTTGCCTGCCATGCCCACTCCCCGCGGTGRGCTCGGTGCGGCGTTCATCGACGGTCGCATCGTCGCGGTCGGTGGTGAACAGCCGACCCGGGTGCTGTCGACGGTCGAGGCCTACGACGTCGCGTCGGGGACCAGGTCACCGTTGCCGCCCATGCCCAGCGGGGCGCACGGGATGTCCGTTGCGACGGTCGGACACACCGTCTACGCCATCGGCGGTGCACTACGGCCCACGCACGCGGAGTCCACCGCGACTGCACAGGCCTTGGATTTCTGGTGAGTGTGCCGGTACCGACGGGTCGAGATTCCCGCGGTCACACAGACTAAATGTCTTCTGTCAGTGTGGTTGTGCTCAGTAGAGGGGGACTAGACTTGGCGTTGGAGGGGCGAGTTTCGCACGAGATGCGGGCCGGGTAGGAAGTGGTTCGTGATGAAGGTGACGGCGACGGCCACCCGTCGCGGCGGCTGGTGGGTGGTGGAGGTTCCGGGAGTCGAAGGCGTGCTCACCCAGGCTCGGCGGCTCGATCAGGTGTCTGCCATCGTGGCGGAGGCCGTGCATCTGGTCGAGGATGTGCCGGCCGAGGACGTCGAGGTGGAACTCGACTACGAGATCGGAGATTCCGCGGCGCTCATGGAGGCCCGAGCGGCCCACTTGCAAGTCGAGTCCGCCGCCCACGCGCAGGAATGTGCGGCGCGGGCCTCGCGGGCCGCGGTGGCGCATCTGCGCCGATCGGGTCTGTCGGTGCGTGATATCGGTGTCATCCTCGAGCTGAGCCCCCAACGGGTCTCTCAGCTCGACCGAGCCGGCGTTCGTGCCTGACACCATCACGATGTTCCTCGCCGGCGACGTGATGACCGGTAGGGGAGTCGACCAGATCCTCCCGTTTCCCGGCGACCCGGAGTTGCGGGAGCGTTGCGTTCGCGATGCCCGCGAGTACGTGGCGTTGGCGGAGAAGCGGAACGGCTCGATCCCCGGCCCCGTCGGGTTCGGGTGGCCGTGGGGTGAGGCGCTGCGCGTCCTCGACGCGGCGGAGCCCCACGCCCGTGTGATCAACCTGGAAACGACCGTCACCACCTGTGCGCGCTTCGCGCCCAAGGGAATCAACTACCGAATGCATCCGTCGAACCTGGGGGTGCTCACCGCTGCGCAGATCGACGTCTGCGTTCTAGCGAACAATCACCTTCTCGACTTCGGTGCCGATGGGCTCGTGGAGACCCTGGACGCGCTGGCCCGCAACGGCGTGCGGACCGTCGGTGCGGGGCGCACCGTGGCGCAGGCGTGGTGTCCCGTGGTCGTGAAGGCCGGGACGAGTCGGCTGCTGATCTGGGCGGCAGGTATGTCGTCGAGCGGGGTCTCGCCGCACGGGGCGGCCCGCCGGGGCCGGCCCGGTGTCGCGTACCTTTCGGAACCCACCGGCGCCGAGGTGGACCGTGTGCTCGACCGGACACGGCTGATACGGCGGGACACGGACGTGGTGGTGGTCTCTCTGCACTGGGGTTCGAACTGGGGATACGACGTGCCGAACGCGCATGTCGAGTTCGCGCATCGGCTCGTCGACGGTGGCGTCGACGTGGTCTTCGGGCACTCGTCCCATCACCCGCGGCCGCTCGAGATCTATCGTGGCCATCCGATCTTGTACGGCTGCGGCGACCTGATCAACGACTACGAGGGCATCCGAGGGCACGAACGCTACCGCGACGATCTGCGGCTGCTCTACCTGGTGACCCTCGACGCGCGCACGCACGAACTGCTCGAGCTACGAATGGTGCCGATGAGATCCCGGCGGATGCAACTGCAACGCGCGTCGACAAGTGACACCGAATGGCTGCGGCGGGTTCTCGACGGGATCAGCCGCGACTTCGGCACCCGCATCGACGCGGGCGCGGACGACGTCCTCGTCGCCCGTGGGAGACAAGCGAACTGGTAGG
>NZ_JBFUHV010000309.1:0-5605 GCF_056402215.1 Rhodococcus sp. P4_B6
CGCCAATTGCCGACGCCCGCGACCTTCAGCGGAAATGCCTGGGAAGGGCGCGACGTCGAACTTGTACCGACGTCGATGCACCGTGCGATCGATCTGTTCGCCAAGAACAAGATGGCGCGTGCAGCCTTCGGCGACGAGGTCTACGAGCATCTCCTCGCCTCCGCCCAGGCGGAGCTGACCTCCTTCGATTCCCACACGGTGACCGATTGGGAAACCCGCCGCTACTACGAACGTGTCTAACACCCTTGTCCATGAAAGGACCGCCATGCCATTGGATCCCATCGCCCAGAAGATGACCGACGACTCCCGTGCGTCGGGGCGACCGAACGCCCACCTGTTGCCGGTGGAGACCGCGCGGCAGAACTTCGAAGACACCTTCGGGGCGCTGACGAAGCCCGCGATCCATCACACCGTCGACGTCGAGATTCCCACGCGCGATGATGAGGGGATCCGCGGCCGGCTTTATCTGCCCAGCGAGGCGACCGACCTGCCGCTGACCGTGTACTTCCACGGCGGCGGCTGGTTGCTCGGCAGCATCGACTCCCACGACGTCACCACCCGGCTGCTGGCGACCGAATCCGGCAGTGCCGTGCTGTCCGTCGACTACCGCCGCGGTCCCGACTACCGCTTCCCCACCGCAGTCCACGACGCGATCGACGCCCTCGAATGGACGATCAGCGGCGACGCCCGGCTGCCGGTCGACATCACCCGCGTCGCCATCGCCGGAGACAGCGCCGGAGGCAACCTCGCCGCCGCCGTGGCGATTCATGTGCGTGACACCGGCGTCGCCAGGCTGCGTCACCAGCTGCTCGTCTACCCCGTCACCACCTGCGACCTCGACCGCGGATTCGACGACGAGTACCAGGGAATCATGCTCGAACGCGACGAGATGCAGTGGCACCAGGACAACTACCTGCCCTCCCCCGACTTCGCGCAGGACCCGCGGGTGGACGTCTTGTCGGCCGATCTGAGCGGGCTACCCGACACCACAGTCATCCTCGCCGAATGTGACCCGATCCGCCCGCAGGGCGAGCTGTACGCCGAAGCGGCACAGGCCGCGGGCGTCGCGGTCGAGGTGCACCAGACACTCGGCATGGTGCACGGCTTCTTCGGGCTCGACGAGGTGTTTCCCGCGGCCACCGCCGCCATGGAGTTCGCCGGTTCCCGGCTCGCTCGTGCCTTCGATCAGGAGCTCGTGCGATGACCCGCACCGCGCTCGTCACCGGTGCGGCCGGCGGGATCGGGCTCGCCACGGTACATCGTCTGGTCAAGGACGGTGTCCGGGTCGTGGCCACCGACGTCAAGGAACGGGTCGACGATCTGCCCAGCGGCGTGGAGTACGTGGCGTTCGACCTTCTTGCCGGCGAGCGTTTCGACGACCTGTTCGCCTCCTTCTCCGACGGCGGCCTGGACTACCTGGTCAATGCGGCGGGTGTGGCGTTCTTCGATCGCGACGGGTCGACGCTCGACATCGAGGAGTCGATCTGGGACACCACCCTCGGTATCAACCTGCACGGGCTGCGGAAGGTGATCAGGGCCGCGATCCCCCATTTGCGACGTGGTCAGGGCCGCAGCATCGTCAACGTGGCCAGCACCGCCGGGGTCCGCGGGATGGATTCTCCCCTCGACGCCTACCAGGTGAGCAAGGCCGCCGTGGTCTCCTTGACCCATGCCCTGGCGTTGCAGCTGGGCCCCGAGGGAATTCGGGCCAACACCGTGTGCCCCGGAGCGATCCTCACCCCGATGATCGACTACCTCTACGAGCGGGCGCCCGAGCGCCGCACCGACATGGAGAACCGGACACCGTTGCGCCGGCTGGGCCTCCCCGAGGACATCGCGGCCGCAATTGCGTTCCTGCTCTCCGACGAGGCGTCCTTCATCACGGCCGTCGACCTGGTCGTCGACGGCGGTTGGACAGCACAGATCAAGTAGCGACGCCGCGTGGTCGGGTCTCGGAGATCCGATCCCGGACACGCTCACACGCGCACCACCCCGGGGAGCCGATCCATCCCGGCCGCCCCCGAAAAACCCCTCAGCATCAGCAAATTTCCCTCTGGGGATTGACATCCACCTTAAAGGCCTAAATACTGAACCAATAGAGGTTTGGGGTTAGTCCACAAGGTCCCAGACTCCGGCCCCAGTACCAAGCCTTCAGACAGGAGAACGCCATGGCACCCAGCGCACGCGGGCGGACCACAGCACGAGTTGCCATCATCGGTTCCGGATTCAGCGGCATCGCAGCCGCGATCGCGCTGAAGAAGAAGGGGATCGAGGACTTCATCATCTTCGAGCAGTCCCCCGGACTCGGTGGGACCTGGTGGCACAACCGGTACCCGGGCGCCGAGGTCGACCTCGAGTCCCACATCTACTCGTTCTCCTACGAGCGCTATGACTGGAGCCGCACCCACGCCGGCTGGCAGGAACTGCAGGGCTATCTCGAGCACGTCGCCCGTAAGTGGGACCTGCACAAGCACATCCTCTTCAACGAGAAGGTCGAGAGCGTGACCTGGTCGGACGAGAACCACGACTACATCGTGGCCACCGAATCCGGCACCGATCACGGACGGTTCATGTCCGTCATCAGCGCGGTCGGCTTCCTCAACATCCCGTTGGTTCCGCCGTTCGCCCGCGGCGAGAGCGACTACGAGGGCGCCCTGTGCCACACCTCGCGGTGGATCGACGGCCTCGATCTGACCGACAAGTCGATCGGCGTGGTCGGCACAGGCTCGTCGGCAGTCCAGGTCGTCACCGAGGCCGAAAAGGCCGGCTCGGAAGTGAAGATCTTCCAGCTCGAGCCCAACTGGTTGCTCCCCAAGAACAGCCGGGACTTCACCGAACAGGAGCGCAAGCTCAACCGCTTCGCACCGATCTACGCCTGGCGGCGGTTCAAGCTGTACGCCGACTACGACAAGCGGCAGTACCGGGCCAGTCACGCCCGCTCCGACGGCCGGACCAACAAGGTCAAGCGTCAGCAGTCGCTGGAATTCATGCAGCGCGAGCTCGGTGATCGTCCCGATCTGATGGAGCTGGTCACCCCGAAGTTCGCCTACGAGGCCCGGCGCACCGTGGTCAGCGACACCTACTACGCGGCGCTCAAGAGCCCCAAGGTCAGCCTGGTCCCCCACGGCGTCAAGGGACTCACGCGCACCGGCGCCGTCGACGCCAACGGCGACGAGCACGACCTCGACGTCATCATCCTCGCGACCGGGTTCGACGCAGCGAACTACCTCGGCAACTACCGGGTCCGCGGCGAGAACGGCGCCGATCTGCACGGCCACTGGGAAGGCGAGCCCGAGGCCTTCCTCGGGATGATGGTGCCCGGGTTCCCGAACTTCTTCATCATGTACGGCCCGAACACCAACGCCATTCCCCTGGTGTCCTTCTACGAGGCGCAGGCCAGCTTCGCCGCCGGGCTGATCTCCCGCGCCGCAAAGAAGGGCCACACCCGAATTTCAGTGCGGCGCTCGGCGTTCCTGATCTACAACGACTGGGTACAGAGCGCGTTGGGTAAGACCGTGTGGGCCACGACCCGCAACTACTTCCAGTCCGGAAGCGGCAAGATCGTCTCCCAGTGGCCGTTCAGCGCATCGGCCTACATCGCGGCGACGAAGTTGCTGCGCCGGCTGGCCGTCAAGACCGACTGACGGTCCTGAACTTGCCGGCACCCGCGCCCCCAGCCGACGGGTGCCGGCAACCTGCTCCAGCCGTTGGAGACCGGCTGGACCGTGGGAGGGGAAGCTACTCGGAGCTTCCCCTCCCAATTCGGCGCCACAACGCCGTGGGAGAACCGCCCGCCGCGACACCACCGTGTCGCGGCAGGTTACACCGCGTTCCCCGCGAGAGCACCACTCCACCGCACCAATGCCGTGTCGAACGAAGATCACCGGTACACCGTTGCGACAGAAGACTCTAGACCCGTGAAACAGGCTGGAAGCCAGCCACACCCATGACTGCCGACGTCAGTCGAGAAAGAGGTAGCCACCATGACGAGCGCAGCAGATACCTCCGAACTAGCGGCGTTCGCGCCGAGCCCCGAGTTCACCGCCACGGCCAACGCCGGCCCCGACCTGCAGGCTGCCGCAGACGAGGACCGACTCGCATTCTGGGCGACACAAGCCGAGCGCCTGCACTGGCACACGCCCTTCACCGARGTACTCGACTKSTCCGACGCACCCGTCGCGAAATGGTTCGTCGGCGGCGAGTTGAATGTCGCCTACAACTGCGTCGACCGCCACGTTCTCGCCGGCAACGGCGACCGCGTCGCCATCCACTTCGAAGGCGAACCGGGCGACACCCGCGACCTCACCTACAACGACCTGCTCACCGAAGTSWSCAAGGCCGCCAACACCTTCACMGRYCTCGGACTCGTCGCCGGCGACCGCGTCGCGATCTACATGCCGATGATCCCCGARGCCATCGTCACCATGCTCGCCTGCGCCCGCCTGGGCCTGACCCACTCCGTGGTCTTCGCCGGCTTCTCCGCCAGCGCCCTGCGCTCCCGCATCGACGACGCCGAAGCCAAACTCGTCGTCACCGTCGACGGACAGTGGCGCCGCGGCCAGGCCGCACCCCTCAAGCCCGCCGTCGACGAAGCGGTCGACGGGGCCGCGTCCGTCGAGCACGTCCTCGTCGTCAAGCGCACCGGCATCGACGTCGAGGTCACCGASGGCCGGGACCTGTGGTGGCACGAGACCGTCGACAAGGCGTCCGGCACCCATCAGGCGACCCCGTTCGACTCCGAGCACCCGCTGTTCATCCTCTACACCTCCGGCACCACCGGAAAACCCAAGGGCATCATCCACACCTCCGGCGGCTACCTCACCCAGGCCTCCTACACCCACCACAACGTCTTCGACCACAAGGCCGGCCAGGACGTGTACTGGTGCACCGCCGACATCGGCTGGGTCACCGGCCACAGCTACATCGTCTACGGGCCCCTGTCCAACGGCGTCACCCAGGTGGTCTACGAGGGCACCCCGAACTCCCCCGACGAGCACCGCCACTTCCAGATCATCGAAAAGTACGGTGTCAGCATCTACTACACCGCACCCACCCTGGTGCGCACATTCATGAAGTGGGGCCGCGACATTCCCGACGCCCACGACCTGACCTCGATCCGGCTCCTCGGCAGCGTGGGCGAACCCATCAACCCCGAGGCCTGGAAATGGTTCCGCGAGGTCATCGGAGGAAACCAGGCCCCGATCGTCGACACCTGGTGGCAGACCGAGACCGGCGCCATCATGATCTCCCCGCTGCCCGGGATCACCGCCACCAAACCCGGCTCCGCGATGGCACCGCTGCCCGGCATCTCCGCGAAGATCGTCGACGACGACGCCAACGAACTCGGCGCCRGCGGATCCGGCTACCTCGTGCTCGACAAGCCGTGGCCGGCGATGCTCCGCGGAATCTGGGGCGACATGGACCGCTACCGCGAAACCTACTGGTCCCGCTACCCCGAGCAGGGCTGGTACTTCGCCGGCGACGGCGCCAAGTACGACGAGGACGGCGCCCTGTGGGTGCTCGGCCGCGTCGACGACGTCATGAACGTCTCCGGACACCGCATCTCCACCTCCGAGGTCGAATCCGCCCTCGTCGGACACCACGG
>NZ_JBFUHV010000310.1:0-5221 GCF_056402215.1 Rhodococcus sp. P4_B6
CGGGGGTGATGAACAGGTGGTGCCGGGCGCCGTCATGGGTGAGCGACATCGCCACTCCCAGGGTGTGTCCCTCGGCGAACCGTGCGAGCAGCTCCCGGGTGGCCTCGAATCGGGTCTGGCTGATGCCGTAGGTGACGCCGTTAAAAATGAGGCTGGGCACCCTACCCTCCTTGTGTTGACGGCGGATCGTTGCCGAAAGTCTCGCTGACAACCCCTCGTCCATTGGGCGGACACACCGTCGCGACTCGCGGGGTGTTGGCTGGGGCGGGATTACCAGCGGTGGACGACGGTCGGGTTCGGCTCGTCGCTGCCAGGCAATCGGTTGACGGAATCGTGCGCGCCGCAGCGACGCAATTTGGTTGAACCGTTGCGCCGCAGCGCAGCCGAATCCCTCGCCTAGCGACGAGTACGCTCCTTTCGACGAGACGCCCGGACACATCGCATACCCTGGCCCGGTGACCGATCCGACAGATCCCACTGCCGAAGCCGCCATGGTCCTGCTCCGCGAGCACGGGCCCATGCATACCGACGAATGGGCGCGGCGGCTGGTCGCCGAGGGGCACGGCTATCTCGCCGACATGGAGGAACTCGCCGAGTACATCGGCCATCCCCGGCTCGGCTACCTGGCGGACGGTCGCAGCGTGGCCCTCGACGCCCTGCTCGACGGGCGCGTGCTCACCCACCGGCTCACCGAGGCGGAAATCTCCTCCGGCATCCTCGACGCCCACCCGGACCTGACACCCCTGCTGCCGTTCGACGACCACGACCCGGCAGCAGGCGGGCTGAGCACCCTCTTCCGTGACCTCGACGACGACGTGTTCGACGAGCGCGGCGTCGACGATCCCGACTGGCCGACGGACGCGGCGCTGCTGCTCGAACCGGACGCACTCGCCGAATTCCGTCCCGGTGACCTGGTCGTGCTCGCCTTCGTCGACGGCGAGCTGCGGCTCACCGCCGCGGCGGCCCCACCCGCACCCGCACCCGATCTCGCTGTCGCGCTGGCCGACCTGGTGCCGATGGACCGCCCCGAGCCCCTGGACACCATCATCTGGCAGCTGATGGCCGACGACCGGTCCCTGTTCGCGGCGCCGACCATCCCGCTGGGCGACCTGATCACCGACGCCGGATACGTGTGCGACGGCGACGACATCGCGGTCCGGGGATTCGACTTCACCGCCCACCGCGGGAAAGCGCACGCCGCGACGGTCACGGCGGCTCACCACCTCACCGACGACGAGACGGAAGCGGTCATGGCGTTCATCGCCCTGATCGGCGTGCTCGAGCGCACCCCCGCCAACGAGCGCGAACGCGCTGTCGACGCGGTCGTGACGAGCGCGAGGGACCGGTTCGCCGGGCTCGCCCGCCCGAACGCGGCCCGCGCCGCGTTCGGCGAGGCGTACGCCACCTGCCAGGCCGGCACCGAAACCCTGCGCCTGGCCGCCGCGGTGCTCCGCGACCGCGGTCCCCGCCGGATCGCCCCGACCGCGCACTGGCTGGCGGGCAAGGCGGCCGAACTCGACGGACGGACCGCGGACGCCGAGCGGCACTACGAGCGAGCCCTGGCCGTGGACCCGAACTGGGACGAGGCGCTCGAGGCTTTGGCCCGCTTCGCGTCCGATCGTGGTGACGCGGTGCGGGCGATCGGGCTGCTCGACCGGGTCGAGGGTGCGTATCGCGAACCCCTGTACGACCTGCTCCAATCGTTTCTTCCCGTCGACCGGCCGGACCTGGGGCGCAACGATCGGTGCTGGTGCGGATCCGGGCGCAAATACAAGGCGTGCCACCTCGGCAAGGCCGAACACCCACTGGAACAGCGGGCTGGGTGGCTGTACCAGAAGGCGGGTTCGTTCGCGCAGGGCATCGAGTGGCGACCGCTGCTGATCTCGCTCGCCCAGATTCGGTCCGCGCACGACGACGATCCGTTCGCGCTGTATCACGCGCTCGACGACCCGCTGGTCGCGGATGTGGTGATGTTCGAATGCGGAGCCTTCGCGCGGTTCGTCGCCGAGCGCGGCGTGCTGCTGCCCGCGGACGAACTGCTCCTGGCGCAGCAGTGGTTGCTCGCCGAGCGGTCGGTGCACGAGGTGGAGGCGGTGCGTCCGGGCGAGGGGCTGACGCTGCGCGACGTGCGCACCGGCGACCGCCTGGAGGTCGCCGAGCGGACCGCCAGCAGGGCGTTGCGGGCCGGCGACTTCTTCTGCGCCCGAGTCGTTCCCGCCGGTTCCACGATGCAGATCTTCGGTGGCATCGAACCGATCGAGCCCGGACAGCGTGGTCGGCTGATCGAGTTGCTCGATTCGGAATCCACCGACCCCGAGGAGCTGGTCGAGTTCCTCAGCGCCCGGTTCGCGCCGCCGCGGCTGGTCACCCCCGACGGGCACCCGATGGTGGCGTGCCGGGCCGTGTTCGAGGTGGGCGACACCGCCGGGATCCGGCGTAGGCTCAGTCGCCGCTTCGGCGCCGCCGACGCAGACCGGTGGTCCTGGACCGAGCAGGGCAGTGTGCTCGGCGTGCTGATCCTGGTCCGGGATACCGACCCCTGGGTGCTCGAGGTCGAGGCGATGAACGAGCCACGGTTCGAGTCGCTGGTCGACGCCGTGGGGGCTGCCGATCCCGGGGGGAGACTGCGTGAGCAGACCCGGACGCCGGCGGCGGAGTTGATGGCTCAGGCGCAGAAAAAGGGTGTTCGCCCAAGCCAACCTGTCGACCCCGAGGATCCCGCGATCGCGGCGGCGCTCGACGAGCATATCCGCGGATACGAGCAGCAGTGGCTCGACGAGGCGATCCCCGCCCTCGGTGGTCACACGCCGCGCGAGTGCGCCGCCGACCCCACCCGCCGCGACGACCTGATCCGGCTGCTCGACTCCTTCCCGCAGGAGGAGCGGCCGGGGGCGATGAGCGTGCGCCGTCTGCGGGAGGCATTGGGGCTCTAGGGTTCCGGCTGCCGCCCACGCACCGAACCCGGCGACGTCGTTGCCCAAGGGTGACGACCGTGGCCCGCTGCTCGAGGGGCGCGGGCGGCACGGGGGGCGTCGTTGCGCGGGTTTTCCGCCCGTGCCAGTGGGTGTCCACCGGGTTCGTAGCGCGGCGAGGTGTCCGACCCGGGTGCCGGCACGACCGCGGACGGTTGACCCAACCGGCTTAAGGCGGCGTCGAGGCCCCTGCTCGACGGTCAGCGGTGTGCGGTATGCGCTCGGGATGGCGACGATCCGCACCAAACACGGCGACGATGCAGTCGAATCCGGTCGGTGCGGGCCGGGACAGAGTTAGACCGTCGATGCGTACCCGATAGTGCGTGCGGCGGTGCGGATGATCGGCCGCACGCGCGGGTGATCGAGTGGGCGAGTGAACTCGGGGTCGGTGGGGAACGAGTCGGCGGCGGGGTTCCACAGCACGACGTTCGGACGGCCGGTCATGGTGGACGGTACGTACAGACCGTCGAGGTGCGGCCATGTCAGGTGGATGGTGCGCGCCCAGGTGCGGCACACGGTACGCGGTCCGTGCAGCAGTGCGTAAGAGGCTTGGTTACGCACCAGCCAGGTTTCGGTGAGGTTCAGCAGATTCAGGGGACGGGTCGGGCGCCACCCTGTCAGGGCAGGCGCCCCGATCGTGGTGTCGATCGTTCGTGTCGCCTGGTACACCTCGGCCAGCGCGGTGGCGACATCGCAGGCGGCGTAGAGGACCCCGATGGTGGTCGCCGCCGCGGCGGGGCCGGGATGCGGGTCGTAGCGCATGGACGCGATCGGCCCGTAGGTGCGCAGAGTCCGCCAGGACACCACGTGAGGGCCGGTGGTGCGGTGGATCCGCCACAGCACACCGTCGTAGGCCAGGACGTCCTCCGTAGCAACGGTGAGCGGGGTCCGCGGTGCCCGCGGAATCTTCGGGTGCCGACGGCTCACCAGGTGTCGAGGGATTCCAGGAGCGCGACCACCGGTGCCGGGTCCGCCGCCGCGGCCAGATGCTCGAGCGGAGTCCGGTCGCCGAGGTCGGGTTGCGAGGTGTGCATGAGCGCGGCGACCGACACCGGGCTCGCCGTCGAGGGGATGGCCGCCACGACAGCACTGAGCCCCGGCAAGACATCGTCACCGACGAACTGCCATCGCGGGATGCGGCGATGCCCATGCAGATCGAATGCCCACAGCGTGCGCGCGGTGAGCCGCCGGGACACCACCGACCTGTCGATGCCGAGCAGCGCCGCTGCCTCCTTGACGTCCAACGAATCCGCGAGCACCGTCACGGTTTGCCGCGCGATCTCCACCGCGCGAGCGCGGATCTCGGCCACCGGCGACCACTGGTCGAGGACTTCGCCGACGCCCTCGCCGGCGTGGGCGCGGAGGAACTCGATCTCTCCGGCCGACAACGTGTCCGACGCGGCGGGTACCGCGGTGAGTGCAGCGTCGAGTTCGCGAAGCATCTCGCGGCCGGTGAGGTCGACGTGATGCTTGGCCAGCAGCGCGTCGAGCGAATCCACCCTCTCCACCGACCTCATATGCACATCTTAGCCCGCCTGTGCACTGTTGTGCACATTAGTCGCCGGAGTGGGCACCTGCGGGGTCGCGCGAGGCAGCACGAGATTGCATCGCAGCATTCTGATCTCATCGAGCTACATGTCGTCTGGACAGCTTCGGGAGCCCGAAGCCGAGCCGGGACAGCGGCGGGGTTACCCCGGTAATGAAACCCTGTTTCGATAAGGCACCCTCTGGTGGCGATTCGCCTGCTCGATTCAGTTGCTGAGCTACCAGCTCGCGAGCTACTGACTCCCCGGCCGTTGCGCATCGGTGGCGACTCCCGTGGCCGGCGGCCGCGACGAAACACCGCCCTCAGAAGGGACCAGGACGCGACACCTCCGCACGAGTAACGCCTTCATCACCATCAGAGGCATCACGTCGTCGGGGCCCTCACGACCCAATACACAATGTTCCCACTCCAGGCGCGTCCCCCGCCCCACGCAACGAGGGGCTACCCACCACATCTCGGGAACTGCCTCTCCACGGCGGCGCACCATGGCAATCGAATAACTGAGCCCACATTTGCCGGCGCCCCCACCAGCAGGTGCAACCAGGTGACGCGCATAAGCAGCGCCATCATGAGATTCCCCAACACTGGTGGCGCACCACCTGGACGAGCGCTGTGTTGTGGAGAACGGGTCGAGGCCTGGGGCTGGCGTGAACCACCCCGCCGCTCTCAGCTGGCGGGGTGGCACCGTTGCTGCGGACCGGGC